>DATJUL010000464.1:0-16684 GCA_035502295.1 Allostellaceae bacterium
GAGGGCGGCCATTGGGTCAGGTTCGTGGTGACGCAGGTGCCGGCGTCGCCTTCGAGGCCGCACGGCATCGACTATACGCTGACGCTGCATGGCCCCGATGGTCAACGGTTGGTTTCGACAACGCCCATCCGGTCGCGAGGCAAAGGCGTGGTGCGCCGCAGGACCATCGTCACCGGCTGCGGAGCATCCGGCCCTACGAATATCGGGACGCGGCAACTCTGCTCGCCGACTTCTGGGAAACGGTGGGCGCGGCGCTGCGCGAGAGAGGAGTGATCCCATGACCACCTTGAAAGTCGGCATCGCCACCTACGCGGAAATGAAGGCGCGCACCCTGGCGGTGGCGCGCGGCGAGCGCCGCGTCTCGCCCGGCGAGCCGAAGGTCTGGTTCACCTCGGCCGAATCCTTCGCCAAGGTGATGTCGGCTGGCAATCGCGAGCTACTGCGCGTCATCGCCGAGAAGGCGCCCGGCTCGCTCGACGAGCTGGCACGGATCACCGGCAAGGCCAAGTCCAACCTGTCACGCACGCTGCGGACGATGGAAGGCTATGGCCTGGTCCGCCTCGACCGCGGCGAGCGCGGCCGCATCACACCCAAGGTCATGCACGACCGGGTGGAGCTGGACCTGCCGCTTGCCCTGCCGCGCAAAGCAGGCTGAGCCGTGCCCCCTCATCGGTGATCGGCCGGAAGGGAGAAGGGTTTTGCCGTCATGATGCGCCAGATGATGGCGCTGTTCGACGAGTATCAGTCCAAGGAGAATGGCAAGCACACGCTCCGGGCGATGAAGGAGAACGCTCGGCAAGGCTTCTGGAACGGCGCCCGCGCCCCGATCGGCTATCGCGTCGTCGTGGCCGAGACGCGCGGCGCGAAGGTCAAGAAGAAGCTGGAGATCGACCCGCTGCACGCCGACACGATCCGGCTGATCTTCCGGCTGGCGCTCGAAGGCGACGGCATGTCCGGGCCGATGGGCGTCAAGGCGATCGTCACCTATCTGAACGAGCGGCGCATCTTCACCCGCGATGGCGCGCGCTGGGGGATCGGCCAGCTCTATTCCGTGCTGACGCGGACGACCTATGTGGGCCGCCACGAGTTCAACCGGAGCAGCTCCAAAAGCGGGCCGAAGCCCGCCGACGAGATCGTGACCGTCGCGGTGCCGCCGCTAATCGACCAGGCGACGTTCGACGCGGTGCAGGCGCATCTGCATGCGCGCAACCCGAAGGTGACACCCACCCGCGTCGTCAGTGGCCCGACCCTCCTGACCGGCATCTGCTTCTGCGCCGGCTGCGGCGGCGCCATGACGCTCCGGACTGGCAAGGGCGGGCGCTATCGCTATTACACTTGCTCGACCAAAGCCCGGCAAGGCGCGACCGGCTGCGAGGGCCGCTCGATCCCGATGGACAAGCTCGACAACCTCATTGCCGAGCATTTGGAAAGGCGGTCGCTCCAGCCCGAGCGGCTGGAGGACATCCTGGCGGCCGTGCTCGACCGCCGGCAAGATCGGGCCGAGCGCTGCCGTGAGCACATCGCCGAACTGAACCAACGCGCAGCCGAGACGGAGCTGCGGCTCAAGCGGCTCTATGACGCTATCGAGGCGGGCCTCGCCGATCTGGACGACCCGGCGCTCAAGGAGCGTATCGCTGGGTTGAAGGTGATCCGCTACCAGGCCCAGGCGGATGCCGAACGTACGCAGGCGATGCTCGAAAGCGCGGGTCAGCAGGCGATCACCCCGACGATGGTCAGCGCGTTCGCCAGGACGGCGCGCGAGCGGATATGGCTCCCCGGCGGCGGCTACCGCCGAGACCATCTGCGGGCGCTCGCCCAACGCGTCGAGGGTCGCGGACAGGGAGGTCCGCATCGTGGGATCGAAAAGCGACCTGCTACGGACATTAGCCGCCGCGTCGGGCGTGCGGCCGGCCCGTTTCGGCGTCCGCGTTTCTGCTCCGAAATGGCGTCCCCTACCGGATTCGAACCGGTGTTGCCGCCGTGAGAGGGCGGTGTCCTGGGCCTCTAGACGAAGGGGACGTGCCGCGAGCCGGCCGGAAGCGGCCTAGATAGCCCGACGGCGGGCCGCGATCAAGCGTCGCTGCGTCGGCCCGCCTCACTCGCGGAAATTGACGTATTGCAGCGGCTGCTCGATGCCGCGGCCACGGATCACCGCGATTGCCGCCTGCAGATCGTCGCGGTGCTTGCCGCTGACGCGGACTTCGCCGCCCTGCACCGCCGCCTGCACCTTGAGCTTGGCGTCCTTCAGCTCGCGCACGAGTTGCCGCGCGAGATCGGCGCCGACACCCTGGCGGACGGCGACCGTCTGGCGCAGCGTATTGCCGGACGCCTTCTCCGGCTTCTGGTAGTCGAGGGCGCCGGGGTCGACCTTGCGGCGTGTCAGGTGCACCTTCAACAATTCATGCAGCTGCTTCAGTTTCAGATCGTCGTCGGCGACCAGCAGGATCTCGCCGTCGCGCCGCTCGATCGTACATTTGCTGCCCTTGAAGTCGAAGCGGGTCGCGATCTCGCGGGCGATGCCGGCAAGCGCGTTGTCGACCTCGGCGAGATCGACGCGGGAGACGATGTCAAAGCTCGGCACGGCGAGGCGTCCTTTCCGCGGCCCGATCGGCGAATGCTCCCGATATGGGGCGCCGGCGGGCGTCCTCACAGGTCGATGTGCGCGCCGCGCAATGACGGTGGGTCAGCGGTCGATGCCGCCGAGGCAGAGGTATTTGACCTCGAGAAACTCCTCGATGCCGTATTTCGAGCCTTCGCGGCCGATGCCGCTTTCCTTCATGCCGCCGAACGGCGCAATCTCGGTCGAGATGATGCCCTCGTTGATGCCGACGATGCCGTATTCCAAGGCCTCGGCGACCCGCCAGATGCGGCCGATGTCGCGGCTGTAGAAATAGGCCGCGAGGCCGAACTCGGTGTCGTTGGCCATCCTGACGGCCTCCGCCTCGCTCGTGAAGCGGTAGAGCGGCGCCACCGGCCCGAACGTCTCCTCCCGGGTGATGACCATGTCGGTCGTTACATCGGTCAAGACGGTCGGCTCGAAAAAGCTGCCGCCGAGCGCGTGGCGATGGCCGCCGACCGCGATCTTGGCGCCCTTCTTGACGGCATCGCCGATATGCGCCTCGACCTTTTCGACCGCCTTCATATCAATGAGAGGCCCAATGACAGTTCCCGCCGCGAAGCCGCTGCCGACCTGCATCGCACCGGCGGCCGCGGCGAGGCGCCTGGAAAACGCGTCGTAGACGCCGTCCTGCACCAGGATGCGGTTGGCGCAGACGCAGGTCTGGCCGGCGTTGCGATATTTCGAGGCGATCGCGCCCTTGACCGCCATCTCGATGTCGGCGTCGTCGAACACGATGAACGGCGCGTTGCCGCCGAGTTCGAGCGAGACTTTCTTCACGGTGCCGGCGCACTGCGCCATCAAGAGTTTGCCGATCTCGGTCGAGCCGGTGAAGGTCAGCTTGCGGACCAGCGGGTTCGCCGTGAGTTCGCCGCCGATTTCGCCGGCGGGGCCGGTGACGCACGAAAAGACGCCCCGCGGCACGCCGGCGCGCTCGGCCAGTTCGCACAATGCGAGCGCCGAAAAGGGCGTCGCGGTCGCCGGCTTCAACACCATCGTGCAGCCGGCCGCCAATGCCGGCCCGGCCTTGCGGGTGATCATCGCGGCCGGGAAATTCCACGGCGTGATCGCGGCGCAGACGCCGATCGGCTCCTTCACGACGACGATCCGCTTGTCGGTGCCGTGCGCCGGGATCGTGTCGCCATAGACGCGTTTCCCCTCCTCGCCGAACCATTCGATAAAGGCGGCCGCATAGGCGATCTCGCCCTTCGACTCGGCGAGCGGCTTGCCCTGCTCGGCGGTCATCAGCGTCGCGAGGTCGTCCTGGTTCGCCATCATCAGATCGAACCAACGGCGCAGGATCTGGGCGCGCTCCTTGGCGGTCTTGCCGCGCCACGCCGGCAGCGCCCGGTCGGCCGCCGCGATCGCCCGGCGGGTTTCCTCGGCACCCATTTTCGGCACGCTGCCGAGGGTTTCGCCGGTCGCCGGGTTGTTGACGGCGATCGTCCCCCGGCCGATCGCATCGACCCATTCGCCGTCGATATAGCAATGCTGCCGCAGCAGCCTCTCGTCCGTGAGCTGCATCGCGCCCTCCTGCCCTCGGGTGACCCGGATTATCGATAGGTACGGAGGGGTCATGGTTTTGGCAAGGCTCCTGGGCCGGCGCGAACCACGCGCGGCGGCATCCGAAGCAGGTATGTTCTCCTTACGTTCGTTTCAAGATCTAAGGCGGCGGGGCGAGGCGGGCGACTTCGCTCATGAACGCATCGGGCGCGCCGTCGAGCAAGAGCGGCAGGGTTTCGGCGACGGCTTCGGCCAGCTTTTCGACCCATTCCCGCTCGTCGGCCGCAAAGTTCTGCAAGACATAGGGATAGACCAGTTCGCGGACGCCGGGATGGCCGATGCCGAGCCGCACGCGCCAGTAACCCTGGCCGATCATCGCGTCGATCGAGCGCAACCCGTTGTGGCCGGCGCTGCCGCCGCCGTTCTTGACACGCACCTTGCCGGGCCGCAGGTCGAGTTCGTCGTGGATCACGACGATGTCGGCGGGCGCGATCTTGTAGAAGCTCATCGCCGCCAGCACCGCTTCGCCCGACGCGTTCATAAAGGTCTGCGGCAAGAGCAGGAGGCGCTTGGCGCCGGCGATCGTGCCTTCCGACAATATGCCCTTGAAGCGGCTGCGGAACGGCGGAAAACCCCAGCGCCGCGCGATCGCCGCCGCCGCCATGAAGCCGATATTGTGGCGGTTGCCGGCATGCCGCGCGCCGGGATTGCCGAGGCCGACGATGAGCCGCATCGCCGCCCCTCACACCTGGGCGCGCACGAATTCGGCGAGCGCCGCGACGAGGCGGCCGAGATCGGCCTGCAACTGCGCGAAGCCGGGCAATTTTTCGAGGCTGTGCTGGTCGATATAGAGCGCGCGATCGACCTCGATCTGCAGGCTGTGGCGGCGCTCCTTCGGGCGGCCGTGGCGACGCACGATCTCGACCCCCTTGTAGCCGTCGTTGATCCGCACCTCGTAGCCGAGGCCGCGCAGAAAGCCGGCGGCAAAATCGGTGAATTCCGGGGCGCAGGTCGTGCCGTCGCGGTCGCCGAGCACAAAATCGCCGTGCTCGCCCTTGTCGTCGGGGCGGCGCCCGTCGGACGGCATCGAATGGCAGTTGACATGCCATACCGTGCCGAATTTCCGGTGGAAATGGTCGCAGGTCTCGTCGAGCACGCGGTGATAGGGCGCGTGGTAGCGCTCGATGCGCGCGAGCACGTCATCCGGATCGAGCTTCTTGTCGTAGATCGGCACGCCGGGCCGCGCATGCCGGCGCACGAGTCCGACCCGCGTCGCCGGCCGCGGCAGGAGATGCGGCGGCAGCGGATGCGACAGGATCGCCGGGTCGAGATCGTCGGGGGCGCGGTTGGCGTCGATGTAGCTGCGCGGAAACAACGCGGCGATCAGCGTCGCGCCGTGCGCTGGCGCCGCCGCGTAGAGTTCGTCGACATAGGCGTCCTCGGCCCGGCGCAGCGCCGCCAGCGGGCAGCGATAGGCGAATTCCGCCGGATAGACGCGGCCGCTGTGCGGCGAATCAAGGACCAGCGGCAGGCTTTCGCCCGCCGGCGTATGGCGCCGCAGCACTCCGGGAATTTCGAGGTCTGTCGCGCGCCGCATATTGTTTGTCATCGCATAGCGAGGACGCCGAGGGAAGCGCCCTTCGCCCGACAAAAAGGTGAAGCCAAATAGAGCGGGACAGCGCAGGATGGCATCGGATCGGCAGGGGAACGCGATGATCGAAGACGCTCAAGGGCACGCGCTGTCCGGCGCGACGGTCGAGGCTGCCGCGCTCTATGACAAGGCGGTGCGCGCCTTCAACCTGGTCTGCGGTGATGCTGTCGGCCTCTACGACAGCGCCCGCCAGACGGCGCCGGATCTCGCGATGGCGCATCTCGGCAAGGCCTGGGTGTTCGCGCTGGCCAACGACCCGGGCCTCAGGCCGAAGGCCGCGGCGCTCGTTGAAACCGTGCGCGGGCTTGGGCTGAACGAGCGCGAAGCGGCGCATCTCGCGGCGCTGACGCAGTTCTGTCGCGGCGCCCGCGCCGCCGCCGTCGCCATTCTTGACCGGCACCTGATGAGCTGCCCGTTCGATCTCGTCGCGCATCAGGCGGCGGCGCTGATCGACGGCTTTCTCGGCCGCTTCGATTTGGTCCGCGACCGCGCCGCGCGCGCCCTGCCGCTGTGGTCGCACGACCGGGAGGGATACGGCACGATCCTCGCGCTCTATGGCTTCGGCCTCGAAGAAGCCGGCGATTACGCCCGCGCCGAGGCCGAGTCGCGCGAAGCCGCCGACCTCGAACCGCTGAGCTTTTGGCCGCATCACACGGTCGCGCATGTCATGGAAATGACCGGGCGGCCGGAGGACGGGCTCGGCTGGATGGCGGCCCGCGAGAGCATGTGGTCGGGCGCCGATCACCTCAACGAGGTCCACATTTGGTGGCACAAGGCGCTGTTTCACCTCGAACTTGGGCAATACGACGCGGCGCTCGCGCTCCATGACGGGCCGCTCGCAACGACGCAGCGCCCGCTGGCCTTGAGCCTGACGAATGCCTCGGCGCTGCTGTGGCGGCTCGACCTCCTCGGCTGCGATGTCGGCGACCGCTGGCGTCGGCTCGCCCCGTTGTGGCGGGACCGTGCCGACGGGAAATGCCTCGCCTTTGCCGATATCCATGCCGCGATGGCCGAATTGCGCTCGGGCGATGAGGCGGCGGTCGACCGGCGCCTCGCGGCGATGCGCGCGACGGCGGCGAGCGATGCGGAGGCGGCCGCGCTTTACCGCGATGCCGCGATCCCGATCGTCGACGGGTTCGCGGCCTTTCACCGCGGCGCCTACGGCGAGGCGCTCGATGCGCTGCTGCCGGTGCGGTTCGATCTGTGGCGGATCGGCGGCAGCCACGCCCAACGCGACGTCGTGATGTGGACAATGGCCGAGGCGGCGATCCGCGCCGGCCGGCGCGATGTGTCAGTCGCGCTCGCCAACGAGCGCCTCGCCGCCCGGCCGCGCAGCGTCCCGAACCGTCGCCTTCTGCAACAGGCCGAGGCGCTCGCGGCGTGATCGGGGCGGCGGCTACCCGCGCCGTTCGGCAACAAAATCCGGCGCGGCGCGGGCGTCCGCCAGGTTCGAACCGCGCGGCGCCGCGTCCAGCCGGCCGTTCGCCAGAATATAGGTCGCCTTGTTGGTCTCGACATTGAATTCGGGCAGCGCATCGCGCGGCGCGAACTGCCGACGAGCGGTGAGGCGCCCGGCCAGCTCCAGGTGGTTGCCGATATCGAAAAACTCGATCGAGCGGCGGTGGTATTCGGCGAATTCGAGAAACGCGTGAGTGCGCGAGGCGACAATCCGGCAGCCGAGTTCGAGGGCTTGCGAGATCGGCCCCGACGATGACTGCCCGACTTCGAGATAGGGAAACACGACCGCATCGCAGATCGCCATGCCCGCCAGAAAATCCGCCTCGTCGAGCGCCCCCATGAAGTGGATGCGCGATGACAGGTCGCGCGGATGATTGCCCATCAGCTCGCGCAGCCCCGCTTCGCCGTCGATGACGAGCCGGGGTGCCCGCTCGGCGGCAAGCATGCCCATCCGATGATAGAGCGTCGTGTCCATGTAGGCCTGGTCGAACAGCGACGAAATGTAGGGATGCCGTGCCTGCCATATCCTGATCTCCTGCGGGTGCACGCCGCCGAAGATAAGCAGGTGATGATCGTCGGGGAGATAGTGCAGAGCGTCGACAGCAGTCCCGATCCCTTTGTATTCGTTGAGGAACCCGAACACGCCGATCATCACGGCGGCGGCCGGCAGCGTGTCGAGGAGAGGAAATCGGCGGCGCGAAGCGGCGGCCTGGATCGCCGCGAGCTCGGCCGCGGAGAAATATGCCAGCGGATGGTCGAACACGTGCTCGACGCCATAGAGATAGCGCATGTCGCGCAGGTCGCGGCGGTTGTGCACGATCGCGCTGATCGGCTTTCGGCGCTGCAAACGGCGCAGCTCACGGGCGAAGCCATGCGACAGCAGCCGCGCGCGCCGGAAGTCGCTTTCGAGCCGCGCGGCTGCCTTGACGTTGCCCGTCGCGACGGCCTTGATGAAGCCGGCCGCGTCGAAGCGCGTCGGCAGCGGCAGCGTGTGAAACGTGACCGACAGCCGCGGCGCCGCCTCGGCGAGCCAGCGAAAGCGCCGGAAGATGTCCGCACCGTAGCGGCCCAGCGTGCCGTGTTCGAGCTGCAGGTTGACGACATCGAAGCGCCGGATCGCGCCGCAGATTTCCCTCACCCAGCGGTCGGCGAGGGTGCGCACCCGACGGTCCCGGCTGCGCATCAGGTACTGGTCGAGAGTGAACACCGTGATGTCGAACGCATCGGCAAGCTGGCGTTCGAGGGCAGCCGCATAAGCGGCAACGCCGCACAGCCTGCTGCCGGGGGAGACGATGGCGAGTGTTTCGCGGCGGCTGGGCGGCGCGGCGCGCGGCTCGGGGCGCTGCGACGCCAGCGATGCGGCGCCGCGGAGCAGAGACATTGCCATGCCGGCGGGACCTCCTCACCACAAATGATCGCGCACCGATTGCAGCGCCAGCCCGCCGATCGCCCATACGGCGAACGCCATCAGCGCGACGACGCCGAGCGAACGCCAGCGGCGCGGATAGGTCGCTTCCTGCGGCAAGGCGGGCGGCACGAAGCTGGCGACGAAGACGTGCTGGCGGTCGGCGCTGGTGCGCGCTTCGTCGACGCCGCGCAACGCCAGCTGATAGGCCGCCTCGGCGAATTGTCGCCTGCTCTGCAATTGCTCATACGCGTCGAGGACGCCCGACAGCGGCGCCGCACCGCCGTCATCGCGGCCGGTCATGCGGTGGGCCAGCGCCTGTCGCTGCTGGCTGAGCGAGCGGAGTTGCGCCCGCAGAACCCGAACGGTCGGCGCATCGGCCCGCATGTAGGTTCTGAGCGTCGCCAGCCTGGTATCGGCGGCGATCCGCCGTTCATGCAGGCGGACGGCAAGCAGGCTTTCCGCCTCGGCGGCCTTGGCGGGGTCGATCAGCCCGGTGCGGTCGCGGAACGCACGGATATCGCCGAGCACGGTGGAGAGCCGGTGCTCGGACCGGGTCAGTTCGCTTTCGGCGTCGCGCAGCGCATCGCGCCTTGCCCGCAGCGACAGCCGGTTCGCCAATCGGTCGCACGCGGCGGCGATCGCCTGTGTCAGGCGCAGCGCATCGCCGGCGGTAAACGCGCGCACCCGCACCGTCACCGTGCCGCTCGCCGGGTCGTAAAACGGATCAACCTGCCCCCGCCAGTAATGCACCAGCTCTTCGATCGGAGCGGAGCGCGGCAGGCGCGACCACCAGTCGGCCTGCGGCGCCGCGAACAGCCGGCGCAGATTGAGCGAGCGGTCGATGTCGTCAACAATCGCGCGGCTGGCGATGTATTGCACCAGGATCTGCGACTCGAGCGCAGCCGGCGACTGCACCGCGCGACCGGAGAGCAGCGACAACGGATCGAGCCGGGGCACGTCGACGGTGCTCAGCGTAAAGCGGAATTCGGCAACGTACTGGTTGGCGGCGACCGCGAAGTAATAATCTGCGGCGACCGCGATCGGCAGCACGACGACGAGGATGAACGACAGCGCGCGCGGCGCCAGGCGCGGGCGCGGTCCGCCGGGTGTCGCCGGTTCGCGGCCCGCCGACGCCGGCAAGTGGTGCGGCGCCACGGCAGGCATCGGGGTCACCCGCGCGCGCGGCCATCGCGCCGAGCCGCCCGGACCGGGCGAGCGCCGTCGCGCCAACACGCGCGTCTGCATCAGCCGGGCGGCGAATCGCATCCGCCCGGCTCCGAGAGCGCACGGCGATAGCACGCGAACGCGCCGGCGAGATCGTCGAACAGCTGCAGGCGGCCTTGCGACAGCACCGCCCCCCGATCGCAGTATTGGCGGACGGTATGCTGGTTGTGGGTCGCCAGGATGATGTCGGCGCGGCGCAGCCGCTCGCGGAACGCCGCCGCGCATCGGCGGCGAAACCGTTCGTCGCCGACTTCGGTCACTTCGTCGATCAGGTAGACGTCGAAATCGATCGCCAGGCACGCGCCGAAGGCGAGCCGAGCGCGCATGCCGGCGGAGTAGGTGTTGACCGGCATCGCGAAGTGGTCGTCGAGTTCGGCGAATTCCGCGACGAAGCGGACCGTCCGCCGCACTGCCGCGCCGTAAATCCGCGCGATGAACTCGACATTTTCGCGGCCCGACAGCGCGTCGTGAAATGCGCCGCCGAAGCCGAGCGGGAAGGACACCCGGACATCGCGGCGGATCGTGCCCCGGTCGGGCATCTCCGACCCGGCAATCAGCCGGATCAGCGTCGATTTGCCGGTGCCGTTGGCGCCGAGGATGCCGAAATTGTGGCCCGGCCAGAAATCGGCGCTGGCGTCGTCGAGCAGCTGCTTGCGGCCGCGCGCGGTCGGATAGGCCTTCGCGACATGCTCCAGCGCGATCACAGCGGCACGCTCAGCCGGCGGCAACAGAAGCGGTGCAATGACAGCCCGCTGAGCAACGCCAAAATTGCGACGACGACGAGATACCGCCGGTCGAGCCAATGCGGTCGGTAGCTCGCGAAAAAACCAGCGCGAAACCACTCGATCGCCTGCAGCAGCGGGTTCCAGGCGAGCAGATGGCGCGCCCAGTCCGGCATCATCGCCGGCGCGTAGAAAATGCCGGAAATGAAATACAGCACTCGCGTCAACTGGTTGTACGCCTTCTCCCAGGAGCGCCAGAAGGCGGTCATGACGGCGTTCGCAAAACCCAGCCCGCAGCCCAGCACCGCGGCGACGCAGAGCGCCATCGACGGTCCCCACAGATCATCCGGCATCTGCGCCCACCCGAGCGCGATGAAGCCGGCGAGCAGGATCGTCGCGACGATGATATCGGTCATGATTTCCAACAGCCCGCGCGCCGCGATCGCATCGAAACTGGTGACCGGCGGCAATTGCAGAAGCGGGGCGTTGCCGGTGATCGCGTGGCTCATGCCGCTGCTGGTGTGGACGAACATCAGATAGGGGATGAGGCCGGTGTAATAAAACAGAAAGAAATTTCGGCCGATCGGCGGGCTTCCGTGCATCAGTACGGCAAACATGGCCGACAACAGCGCGATATGCAGGATCGGTTCGATCAGCGCCCAGCCGTAGCCGAGCTTGTATTCGGCGAAGCGGGTGCGGGTCTCGCGGATGATCAACGCGCGGATCACGCGGCGCTGCGTGCGCAGCCGGTCGTTGAGGGCGGGGGCGGGGCGCGGCAGCTGCGGTTCGCGCGCGGCGCCGGGCGCCACCACGGCCTCGCCGTCGAGCGTGTCGAGGCGATGGTTGAGGACGTGCAGCACCGCTTCCGCCGAACCGCGGTCGTCGGGATGGCGCCGCAACAGGTCGCCGCCGGCCGCCGTCGCCTCGCGCACGAGGCCCGCGGCGAGATAAAGGCTCACCTGCGCGCGGCGCGCGTCCGCCGCATCGGGATCGCACGCAAGGGCGCGGTGGAATGCCTGGGCCGCGCCGGCCAGATCGTCGAGCCGCCACAACAGATGGCCGCGGTGCAGGTGGTATTCGGCGTTGTCCGGCGCGAGGCCGAGCGCCCGGTCGATCGCCGCCAAGGCCGCGTCCGGCCGGCCGCAGACCATCTCGGCCGCCGACAGCACCCGCAGCAACCGCGCGTCGCCGCTGTCGGCGTCGGCCAACAACGCGGCTGCCGCCCCGGCGCGGCCGCACCCCATCAACAGCTCGGCGGCGTCGGCGACGAGCCGCGGCTCCCCGGCGGCGCGGGCCATGGCGCGATCGATATAACCCGCGGCCTCCTCGCGGCGCTGCGCGGCGACCAGCAGCTGGGCGGCATGAAGGGCGAATTCGGGTTGGTCGGGCGCCCGGTCGCTCGCCGTCATCGCCGGCGCGATCGCCGCCTCGGCCCGGCCGGCGGCCGCCAGCGCGGCGCTCAGATGGCGGTGACCCTCCACCCACTGCGGGCAGAGTTCGAGCAGCCGGCGATAAGCAGCGGCGGCCTCGGCGTGACAGGCGGCATTGCTGAACACCCAGCCGCAGATGCGTAAGAGGCTCGGATCGTCCCCAACCGAGGGCCATGCGCGGCGGCAGCATTCGATCGCTTCCGCCGCCTGCCCGCGCGGCAGCAGCGCCTCGGCGCGCCGGCACTCCGCCGCCGCATCGGGCGGAGCGGTTTCAAGGACGAGCGAACGCGCGTCGGCATCAGGCATCGGGGAGTACGCCGCCAAGCACGTCGAAGGTTCGGCACCCTGGGGAAGATGCAATCCAGAGGCGAACGATAATCCCGCCTCGCAGCTCGCTCAATACGATTGTATGCGCCGGCGGATTACCGGCCTGCGCTAAAGCGGCTCGCCGTTCGCCAGGCGCGGCAGCTCGCCGAAGAGGCCCATCGCGTGGCGCATCAAGAGGCGCTTTGCCGGCGGCAGGCGATTGACCGCCGCGAGACCCAGGTCGCGCGCCAACTGCAGCGGCGCGAGGGTATTTGAGAACAGGCGGTTGAGGCCGTCGGTAACGGCCGCCAGCACCAGCGCGTCGGTGCGGCGCCAGCGCTGATAGCGCGCAAGCAGCTCGTCGTCGCCGATGTCGCGGCCGAGCCGGCGCCGGTCGACGATCAGCTCGGCCAGCGCGGCGATGTCGCGGATGCCGATGTTGAGGCCCTGCCCGGCGATCGGATGAATGACATGCGCCGCCTCGCCGACCAGCGCCAGGCGCCGCGCGACATAACGCTCCGCCAGCAGCAACGACAGCGGATACGACCAGCGCGGCCCGACCGGTTCGAGCGGCCCGAGAAAATTGCCGAAACGAGCCTTGAGTTCCGCCGCGAATTCGGCTTCCGGCAACGCCAGGATCGCCGGCGCGAGGTCGGCCTGTTCGGTCCACACGATCGACGAGCGGTTGGCCCGCATCGGCAGGATCGCAAACGGCCCCGCCGGCAGGAAATGCTCGACCGCGATGCCGGCATGCGGCCGGGCATGCGCGACGGTCGTCACGATGCTCGTCTGCTTGTAGCGCCACGCGACGGCGCGGATCTGCGCGCCGCGGCGCAGCGGCGAATCCTGCCCGTCGGCGGCGGCGACGAGGCGGCAGCGCAGCTCTTCGCCGTCATCGAGCCGCGCGACGGCGCCCCCCGCATCCGCCTCGACCGCGTCGATCCGCCGGCCGGCGAGGAGGCGCAGCGTGGGGAGGGCGCGGGCGCGCGCCAACAGCGCGCGGCGCAGGACCCGGTTTTCGACGATATAGCCGAGGGGCGGCGCCGGCTCCCCTCCCATGCCGAGGTCGCGATGGTCGTAATGCAGAAAGAACGGCGAGTTGTCGTCGGCGACCCGGATCTCCAGGATCGGCTCGGCCTCGGCGGCAACCGCCGGCCACAGCCCGATGCCGGCGAGCACGCGCTGCGAGCCGTAGGCGATCGCCGAGGTGCGCCCGTCGAACCCCTGGTCGAGCATCGCCGCCGGGTCCTGCGGATCGACGACCGCGACCGACAGCCCGGCGCCGGCGCAGGCAACCGCCAGCAACAGGCCGTTCAGCCCGGCCCCCGCCACGACCAGTTCGGCATCATCGGTCATCGTGCCCTGCTCAAATCACCGCGCTCGCCTGGGTCCTGTTCCACCTGCTTTTTGCAGGGAATCTGCAGGCGGCCGGCCCATGGGCGACCGATGAAAATCGGCGAATTGCGGGATTGCTACCATACTATTGTGGCGATTTTCCGGTGCCGACGCTCGCCCTTTTCGGCCGCGCGCGGGGCCTCTCAGCCCTTCGCGACCTCGTGCTGCGCCAGGTGCTCCAACACGCGGACGAGGCCGGAATGGTCCCAGCCCTTGCCGCCCAAGGCCGCGGCGGCGTTGAACAGTTCCTGCGTCGTCGCGGTGTTGGGCAGGGACAGCTTGAGGGCACGGGCGCCGGACAGCGCGAGGCCAAGGTCCTTCTGGTGCAGTTCGATGCGGAAGCCGGGGTCGAAGGTGCGCTTGATCATGCGCTCGCCGTGCACTTCGAGGATGCGCGAGGAGGCAAACCCGCCCATCAGCGCCTCGCGCACGCGGGCCGGGTCGGCGCCGGCCCTGGACGCGAACAACAGCGCCTCGCCGACCGCCTCGATCGTCAGCGCGACGATGATCTGGTTGGCGACCTTGGTCGTCTGCCCGGCGCCGACCTCGCCGACCAGCGTGATGTTCTTCCCCATCAGCTCGAACAGCGGCCGGGCGCGCTGAAACGCGATCTGCGACCCGCCGGCCATGATCGTCAGCGTCGCCGCCTGGGCGCCGACCTCGCCGCCCGACACCGGCGCGTCGACATAATCACAACCGAGTTCGGCGATGCGCGCGGCAAACGCCTTCGTCTCGATCGGCGAGATCGAACTCATGTCGATGACGGTCGTTCCGGGCTTGAGGCCGGCGGCGATCCCGTCGTGGCCGAACAGCACGTTCTCGACATCGGGCGTGTCGGGTACCATGACGATGACGATGTCGGCGTGCCCGGCGACCTCGCGCAGCGTGTCGCACACGCTCGCACGCTCGCGGATCTCCGGCGGCACGGTGCGGCGGCCATAGACGAACAGCTGGTGCCCGCCTTTCATCAGGTTGTGGGCCATCGGGCGGCCCATGATGCCGAGGCCGACAAAACCGATCTGCATGGGAGTCTCCGTTTGCGCTGCGGGGGCGAGCGGCCACGATGCTACAGGAAGGGCGCCCGGCTCAAGGTTTGCGGCCTTGACCCGCTCGCCGTGGCCAACGAGAACATCATCGCGGCGTGACAGACGACAAATATATCGGCCCGGCAGTATGAAGATGCAGCCGCTTGATCTTGCCTTCATGGGGACGCCGGAGTTCGCGGCGACGATCCTCGACGCGCTGATCGCGGCCGGGCATCGCTTGCGTGCGGTCTACACCCAGCCGCCGCGCCCGGCCGGCCGCGGCCACCGGGTGCATCCCTCGCCGGTGCAGGCATTGGCCGAGAGGCATGGAATTGCCGTGCGCTGCCCGACGACGTTGCGCGATGCCGAGACGCGCGCAGGATTCGCTGCGCTCGGCGCCGATGCCGCGGTTGTCGCGGCCTACGGCCTCATCCTGCCACCGGAGCTTCTCGCGGCGCCGCGGCTCGGCTGCCTCAACGTCCACGCCTCGCTCTTGCCGCGCTGGCGTGGCGCGGCGCCGATCCAGCGCGCGATCCTCGCCGGCGACCGCGAGACCGGCGTCACGATCATGCAGATGGAGGCCGGTCTCGACACCGGTCCGATCCTGTTGCAGGAGGCGGTGCCGATCGGACCTGAGGCGACCGGCGGCGGATTGAGCGCGGAACTGGCGGCGCTCGGCGCCCGGCTGGTCCTCGACGCCCTCGACGGCGTCGCGAGCGGCAGCCTCACGCCGCGGCCGCAGCCGCAGGACGGCATCACCTACGCCGCGAAACTGCGGCGCGACGAGGCGCTGCTCGACTGGACAAAGCCGGCCGACGCGCTGGCCCGCCAGGTGCGCGCGTTCGACCCGTGGCCCGGCGCATTTTTCGAGGCAATCGGCGAGCGCATCCGCGTGCTCGCGGCCGCAGCCGCGCCGCGCGATGCTGCGGCGCCGCCCGGCAGCGTGCTCGACGAGCATCTGACGATCGCCTGCGGCGCGGGCCAATTCCGCCCGCTGCGCGTGCAGCGCGCCGGCCGCGCCGCGCTCGACACGACCGCGTTTCTGCGCGGCTTCCGCCTCCCGCCCGGCACGATATTGCGATGCCCCGCTACCGGCTGACGATCGAATATTGCGGCGCCGGCTTTGTCGGCTGGCAATTCCAGGCCAACGGCCTGTCGATCCAGGAGGCGCTGGAGACCGCGATCCGGCGCTATTGCGGCGAGAGCGCGACCGTGTTCGGCGCCGGCCGCACCGATGCCGGCGTGCATGCGCTGGCCCAGGTCGCGCATGTCGATCTGGCGCGCGTGGCCGATCCCGACGAGCTGCGCGGCGCGGTCAATCACCATCTGCGCCCGCATCGGATCAGCGTGCTCAAGGCCGAGCCGGTCGGGCCGGAATTCGATGCGCGGCTGTCGGCGACCGGCCGGCATTACCTCTACCGTATCCTCAACCGCCGGGCGCCGCCGGCGCTGGAGCGCGGCCGCGTCTGGCACGTCGCGGCGCCGCTCGATCTTGCGGCGATAAAGGACGGCGCGCGCCATCTCGTCGGCCATCACGATTTTTCGACGTTCCGCGATTCGCAGTGCCAGGCGAAGTCGCCGCTGAAGACGCTCGATGCGCTCGACGTGACGCGGGAAGGCGAGGAAATCCACGTCAGCGCGCGGGCGCGCTCGTTTCTGCATCATCAGGTGCGCAACATGGTCGGCACGCTGAAACTGGTCGGCAGCGGGCGCTGGCGGCCCGAGGATGTCGCGCGCGCGCTCGCCGCCCGCGACCGCCGCGCCGGCGGCCCGACCGCGCCGGCCGAAGGCCTCGCGCTCGTCGCTGTCGCCTACGAACTGATTGCCACCGACGGTACACCCTAGAGCGGTATCGCGTTGGATCGAATCACCCCTATCCGTCATGGCCGGGCTTGACCCGGCCATCTCTGAGATCCGCGGGTCAAGCCCGCGGATGACGGTTTGG
>DATJUL010000465.1:0-8266 GCA_035502295.1 Allostellaceae bacterium
CGCCTCGTACATGTTCTGGTTGTCGGCGCACGAGGCGCCGTCGGTGCCGATCGCCAGGTTGACGCGGGCATCGAGCATGCCGCGCGCGTCGGCGAGGCCGGAGCCGAGCCGCATGTTGCTGCCGGGGTTGTGCGCGACCGAGGCGCCGCGGTCGCCGAGCCGCGCCATGTCGTCGGCGTCGAGCCAGACGCCGTGCGCGACCGTGAAGCGCGGCCCCAACACGCCGAGGCGGTCGAGATGCGCGGTCTGCGTCTTGCCATAGACGCGGATGCCGGTCATCGCCTGCACCTTCGACTCGGCGACGTGGCTGTGCAGCCCGAGATCGAAATCTCGCGCCAGGGCGGCGCAGCCGAGGATGAAGTCGTCAGAACAATGGTGCGGGATCGTCGGCGCGACGGCGGGGCGCACCTGTTCGCGGTCAGGCGGCCAATCGCGCAGCGCAGCTCGGATCGCCGCCAAGGTCGTCTCGCCCGGCGCCAGGCGCAGCGCCGCGACCCGTTCCTGCAACGCCGTCGGCACGGCGTCGGCGAGGCCGGGGATCGCCTCGAAAAAGCTGCGGTCGGCGACCATCGGGGCGATGACCGCGCGCAGGCCGACCTCGGCATAGGCGTCGGCGACCAGCGCCATCCCGTCGCGGCTCGGCATCGGCCATTCGAAAAACAAATCGTAGCAGGCCGTGCAACCCTTCAGCACCATCTCGACGGCGCCGATCTGGGCCGACAGCCGAATGTCCTCGGCGCCGCGGTTGCCGCCGAGCCACGGCGCCGCGGTCAGCAGGAGTTCGAGGGTCCAGCGGTCGCCCATGCCCTTCGCCAAATTGCCGTGCGAATGGGTGTGGGCGTTGACGAGGCCGGGATGAATGAGCCGCCGCGCTGCGGCAATCTCATGCGCCTCCGCCGGCGCCGCAAGACCAGGCGGTCCGACCGCGCGGATCGTGTCGTCCTCGATCAGGATGTCGGCTGGCGCGGCCGTGCCGCCCCGGATGTCGAGCACGCGCCCGCCGCGCACCACCGCATAGCCCATCGGCCGCCTTCCTGCTCAAATCCGCCGGTGCAGCGGAAATCAGCCGGCGATCCAGCTGAACAGCGCGCCGCGCCAGGCCGCCAGACGCGACGCCGGCGTCGCCGCCAGCCGCTCGATCGCGCCCGTCGGCACACCTGCGCCGATGTGGTCGCGCGCCCGGTTCAGCACGGCGATGACCTGATCGTGACTGGTATTGGGATGATCGTTGAACGATTCGATGCGGCGGAAGCGCTTGCCGGCAACTTCGCCGATCGCCCGCAGGATCATCGGCTCCAGCACATCCGCGGCGTCGACGACGCGCACCGCGCCGCGGATGCAGTACCGCCCGTCATGGCTGCGCAGCGCGCCCTTGCACCATTTGTCGGGCGTCGACAACAGATCGATCACCGCATCGATCTTGTGAAGCGGGTCATCGGAGATAAATCCAACACCATCGAACGGCATGGCCTGGCCCTCATCTGATCCCTTGCGGGTGTGCATCCAGGATAACAGCCGACGGTCGCGCGGAGTTTCACCGCGCATCCGCCGAACCGTCGCGCCGCAGCGATATGCGTCCCGTCGCCGCGCGCATTTCGCCGCGCCGCGGGGTAAGCTTCCGCCGGCAGGAGGGAGATCGTCAATGGCAAACAGATATCGGGTCGCCGTCGTCGCCGGCGACGGCATCGGCCGCGAGGTCGTGCCGCAAGGGATGGCGGTGCTGGAGGCAGCCGCACGGCGCTACGGCTTTGCGCTCGACTGGCGCGAATTCGACTGGAGCTGCGAGACCTACCTGAAAACCGGCCGCATGATGCCGGAAGACGGGATCGCGCAGCTGCGCCCCTACGACGCCGTCTTTCTCGGTGCAGTCGGCTATCCCGGCGTCCCCGACCACATCTCGCTGTGGGGCCTGCTCATCCCGCTGCGGCGCCAGTTCCAGCAATACATCAACCTGCGCCCAGTGCGGCTGTTGGCCGGCGTCGATTGCCCGCTCAAGGGCCGCGCGCCCGGCGACATTGATTTCTATGTCGTGCGGGAAAACAACGAGGGCGAATATTCCGAGATCGGCGGGCGGCTCTTCGCCGGCACCGACAGCGAGATGGCGATGCAGGAGGCGGTGTTTACGCGCCGCGGCTGCGACCGCGTCATGCGCTACGCGTTCGACCTGGCGATGACGCGCAAACAGCACGTCACCTCGGCGACGAAATCGAATGGCATCATTCATACGATGCCGTTCTGGGACGAGCGCTTTGCGGCGATCGCGCGCGACTATCCCGCCGTCACGACCGACCAGTACCACATCGACATCCTGACCGCGCATTTTGTGCGCCATCCCGACTGGTTCGATGTTGTCGTCGGCTCCAACCTGTTCGGCGACATCCTGTCCGATCTGGGGCCGGCGTGCGTCGGTTCGATCGGCATCGCGCCCAGCGCCAACATCAACCCCGAGCGGGAATTTCCCTCGATGTTCGAGCCGGTGCACGGCTCGGCACCCGATATTGCGGGGCGCGGCATCGCCAACCCGATCGGCCAGATCTGGTCGGGCGCCATGATGCTCGAGCATTTCGGCGAGCATGCTGCGGCCGCGGCGATCGAGCGGGCGATCGTTGACGTCTTGGCCGAGGGCGGCACACGTACGCCCGATCTCGGCGGCAACGCCGGCACCAGGGATATGGGCGCCACGATCACCGCCGCGCTCGGCTAGATCAGGCCGCGGCGGCGCCCTCCGATGTTCGATCTGACCTTTCTCGGCACCGCGGCGACAATGCCGTCGGCCGAGCGCGGCTTGCAGGCGCTGCTCGTCGCCGCCGGCAGCGACCGCTTTCTCGTCGATTGCGGCGAGGGTACGCAGCGCCAGATGTTGCGTGCCGGCGCCGGTTTCCGCCGGCTGCGTCATGTGCTGTTGACGCACGCGCACCTCGACCATGTGCTGGGCCTCGCCGGGCTGATCTCGACCCTCCGCCTGCTCGATCTGCGCGATGAGCTGACAATCTGCGGCAGCGGCCGGACGACCGGCCTCGTCCGCGGCCTCTTGGCGAGCCTGTGGGGCGAGGGGAGGGCCCCGGTGCCGTTGCGCCTTGTGGCGCTCGATCCGGGACCGGTGCTGGAGGCGCGCGATTATCGCATCGCCTGCTTTCCGGTACGCCATGCCGACACCGACAGCCTCGGCTACCGCTTCGATACACTGCCGCGCCGCCATCTGCGCGCCGAGCTTCTGGCGGCGCACGGCGTTCCCGCCGGACCATGGCGCGCGCGCCTCGCCGCCGGCGAGGCGATCGACCTGCCGGATGGGCGGCGCGTCACGCCGGAGATGGTCGCAGGGTCGGCGCAGCCCGGCGCCGGGCTTGCGATCGTCGGCGACACGCAGGAGGTCGAGACGCTGACCGATGCCGTGCGCGGCGCCGACGGACTCGTCATCGAAGCGACATTTCTTGAAGCGGACGCGGCGCTCGCGGCCGAGCGCAACCACCTCACCGCCGCCGCCGCCGGGCGCCTCGCCGCCGCCGCCGGGGTCGGCGCGCTCTACCTGCAGCACATCTCCGGCCGCTACGACGCCGCCCAAGTCGCGGCCGAAGCGGCGCAGTTCTTCCCGAATGTGCGGGTTATGAACGATTTCGACCGAGTCCAGGTCACGGCCCGCCCGCGACGAGCGATTTGAGGCGGTAGATCAGGTCGAGCGCGTCGCGCGGACTGAGGCTGTCGGGGCGGACGTCGCGCAGCAATTCTTCGAGCGGGGAGGGGGGCGACGGTTCCGGTGCGGCCCGCCGGAGCGCCGCGCGGAACAGCGGCAGGTCATCGGCGAGACGGGCCAAGGCGCCGCCCTGTTCGCCCGTTTCGAGAATGTCCAGCACCTCCTCGGCGCGCGCCGTGACGCTGGCCGGCAGGCCGGCGAGCTTGGCGACATGGATGCCGTAGGAGCGGTCGGCGGTGCCGGCCGCGATCTCATGCAGGAACACGACGTCGCCCTGCCATTCCTTGACGCGCATCGTGCGGCAGGCGAGCGCCGGCAGCTTTGCGGCGAGCGCGGTCAATTCGTGGAAATGCGTCGCAAACAGCGCCCGGCAGCGGTTTACCTCGTGCAGATGTTCGAGCGCCGCCCAGGCGATCGACAGCCCGTCGAATGTCGCGGTGCCGCGGCCGATCTCGTCGAGGATCACAAAGCTTCCGGGGCCGGCCTGGTTGAGGATCGCGGCGGTCTCCACCATCTCGACCATGAACGTCGAGCGGCCGCGCGCCAGGTCGTCCGCGGCGCCGACCCGGCTGAACAGCCGGTCGACGACGCCGATCCGCGCCTGTCGCGCCGGCACGAAGGCGCCCATTTGCGCGAGGATCGCAAAGAGTGCGTTCTGCCGCAGAAACGTGCTCTTGCCGGCCATGTTGGGGCCGGTGACGAGCCAGATGCGCTCATCGCCGCCGAGCCTGCAATCGTTGGCGACAAAGGCGCCGCTTCCGGCGAGCGCCGCCTCGACCGTCGGATGCCGGCCGCCGAGAATTTCGAAGGCGGTGCCGTCTTCGATCTCCGGCCGCACCCAGCCGTCTTCGGCCGCGATGTCGGCGTGGCTCGCGGCGACATCGATCCGCGCCAGCGCGGCGGCGGCGGCCGCGATCTCGCCGCGGCGCCCCAGGACCTCGCCGACGAGATCGTCGAACAGGCGCAATTCCAGCGCCAGCGCCCGCTCGGCGGCGCCGGCGATGCGGCTTGCGAGTTCGCCGAGGTCGCCGGTCGTATAGCGCAGCGCGCCGGCCATCGTCTGGCGGTGGATGAAGTCGGTGCCGAGCTTACCGGAATTGGCGGCCGACACCTCGATGTAATAGCCGATAACGTTGTTGTGGCGGATGCGCAGCGACGCGACGCCGGTCGCCTCGGCATAGCGCGTCTGCAACCCGGCGATCGCGCGGCGGCTGTCGTCGCGCAGATCGCGCAGCTGGTCGAGCTCGGCTGCATAGCCGGCAGCGATGAAGCCGCCGTCGCGCGCGCTGAGCGGCAGGCCTGCCCCGGACCCCGATCCGGGGTCGACGGCGAGCGCGCGGGCAAGCCGATCGACCAGCGCGCCATGCTCGCCGAGCCCCCGCTCTGCCTCGGCCAACAATGGCGGCAATGTCAGCAGGCCGGGTGCCGCGAGGATGGCGCGCAGCGCGGCGGTCTCGGCCAGCGCGTCGCGCAAGGCGGCGAGATCGCGCGGGCCGCCGCGGCCGAGGGAAAGCCGCGTCAAGGCCCGCTCGATGTCGGGGATGCGGCGCAGACGCTGGCGCAGCGCCGCGCGCGCGTCGACCGCCTCGACCAGGAACTGGACCGCATCGAGCCGCGCGGCGATGGCCGGCAGCGCCGTCAACGGCGCGGCGAGATGGTCCGCCAGGAGGCGCGCGCCGGGGCCGGTCAAGGTGCGGTCGATCGTCGCCAGAAGGCTGCCGCGCCGCTCTCCCGAGAGGGTCGCGACGAGTTCGAGGTTGCGCCGCGTCGCGGCGTCGATCTGCATGACGCTGTCGGGCGCGACCAGCTGCGGTGGCGCCAGATGCGGCGCGCCGGCCTGCTGGGTCAATGCGACGTAATCGACGAGCGCGCCGGCTGCCGCGATTTCGGCCCGGCCGAACGCCCCGAACCCGTCGAGCGCGGCGACGCCGTACACCGCTTCGAGCCGGCGGCGCGCCGCTTCGCTGTCGAACCGCGGGCCGGGTAGAGGCGTCAGCGCCGCCTTCCAGTCGGCGAACAGCTCATAGAGCGCCGGCCGCTGCAACAGCCGCTCGGCCACGAGAATTTCGCCGGGCATGATGCGCGCGAGATCGGCGGCGAGCGAGGCTTCGGCGGTCGGCGCCAGCAGGAACGCGCCGGTCGACAGATCGAGCCAAGCGAGGCCCAGTTCGCCGCCGGCCTCGGCGATGGCTGCGAGGTAATTGTGCCGGCGCGCGTCCAAGAGGCCGTCCTCGGTCAACGTGCCGGCGGTCACGACGCGCACGACCGCGCGCCTGACGGGGCCGCGATTGCCGCGCCGCCGCGCTTCGGCCGGGTCCTCGATCTGGTCGCAGATCGCGACCCTGAAGCCGGCGCGGATCAGCCGCGCGAGATACCCATCGACCGCATGCACCGGTACGCCGCACATCGGGATATCGCTGCCGTCGGCGTTCCTGCCGCGCCGGGTCAGCGCGATGTCGAGCGCCGGTGCGGCGGCAACCGCATCCTCGAAGAACAGCTCATAGAAATCGCCCATGCGGAAGAACAACAGGCAACCCGGATGCGCCGCCTTGATCTCGCGGTATTGCGCCATGACCGGCGTCGCCCCCGCGTCCGGCGGGAGCGGCGGCGACGGATCGGGCGCGGGGTCAATGGTCATCGGGCTGATCGAGGCGGGTCTCACCGGCGAAGTCAAATACATCGATCTGTTGGCCTATGCCGGCATCGTCCTCGTGTCCGGCGGGCCGGTCGCGATGGCGCTGGCGGCGCTGGTTGCGGCCGGCCCCAGCACGACGCCGCACCCGGCTGATCGCGCCGCGCTTGCCGCCGGCGCCGGATCGGCTAGCATCGCGTTTTCCGTGGTCGCGCAGGAGCGAGTTGCCATGCCGAGCTTTCATCATCACGGCGCCGAGATTTATTACGAGGAATTCGGCCAGGGTTTCCCGATCCTGACCTTCGCGCCGGCCGGCCTCAAATCGACGATCGCCGTGTGGGGCCAGCCGATGGCGCCGATCAACCCCGCGACCGAGTGGGCGGCCGATTATCGCGTCATCGTCATGGACCAGCGCAACGCCGGCGGCCGCTCGCGCGCCCCGCTCGCCGCCGATGGCGGATGGGACGCCTACACGGCCGACCATCTCGCGCTGCTCGATCACCTGCAGATCGACCGCTGCCATCTGTACGGCCAGTGCATCGGCGGCTCGTTCATCATCAACATCTTGAAAAAGCAGCCGGAGCGCGTTGCGGCGGCGGTGCTGGCGCAGCCGATCGGCCGGGTCGGCCCGCTGCCTGCGCAGCGCTCGCCCCGCTTCGACGAATGGGCCGCCGAACTGAAGGACCACCCCGAGGCAACCCCAGCGGTGCTCGATCGCTTCTACCACAATCTCTATGATCCCGGCTTTGTCTACTGCGCCGACCGCGACTTCGTGAAGACAATCAAGGCGCCGTGCCTCATTCTCGCCGGCAACGACGAGGCGCACCCGTGGCCGATCTCGGAGGAACTCTCAAAGCTGCTTCCGAATAGCGAATTCGTGCCGGAATGGAAGACCGGCGCGGCGCTGACCGCGGCCAAGGCGCGCGTCAAGGAGTTTCTCGCCAGGCACACGCCGCCGCGCGGCTGAGGACGCGGCGCGGCGCGGCCGCCCGGGACCGAAGGCGCTGTTGGCGCCGGCACGGCGCCAGGTCGGTGTTCGTTGGCCGCCCGTTCCAGCCGGCCGAATTGACTTGGATGGTGCCAACCTCTATGTGTGCCACGGCATACGCCGTGACCCACTCATCGGCGGAGGGGTGGCCGAGTGGCTGAAGGCGGCGGTTTGCTAAACCGTTATACGGTTAACATCCGTATCGTGGGTTCGAATCCCATCCCCTCCGCCAGTTCAGAACAGAACTGCGAACCTTCAGCTCGCCTCGCGCGCGAGGGTGAGCGGCAGGTCCAGCTCCACCCGGTCGTGCATGACCTTCGGTGTGATGCGGCCGCGCTCGCCGCGTTCGAGGCGGACCAGGCCGTAGCCTTCCATGGTCCGCAACGTGCGCGAGAGGTTCGACTTGGCCTTGCCGGTGATCCGCGCCAGCTCGTCGAGCGAGCCGGGCGCCTTCTCGGCAATGACGCGCAGCAGCTCGCGATTGCCTGCCGAGAGTATCTTTGCGAAGGATTCGGTTGAAGTGAACCAGATCTTCGGTTCGCCGGCAGCGACGTGATGCTCGCCACGCGCCACGGCCATGGTGCGGGCCTTCATCTCCTCGTAGCTGGCAATGCCAACCTTCAAGGTGGTCATGGGATCACTCCTCTCTCGCGCAACACCGCGTCCACGATCTCCCAAAAGTCGGCGAGCAGGGTCGCCGCGTCCCGATACTCGTAAGGCCGGATGCTCCGCAGGCGGTGACGATGGTCCTGTGGTGCGCCGCGCTTCTGCCGCCCTACAGGATGCGCGTTGTCGAACCCGACCAGCCGCTCGCCCCGCGCCACCGCCATTGTGCGCGCCTTCATCTCCTCGTAACTGGCGATGCCGACCTTCAACGTGGTCATGGGATTACTCCTCGCTCGCGTAACACCGCGTCTACCGTCGTCCAAAAGTCAGCGAGCAGAGTCGCCGCATC
>DATJUL010000466.1:0-2564 GCA_035502295.1 Allostellaceae bacterium
CGACATGACAAGATACAGCTGCACGCTCATGGGCATCGGCGAAATCTTTTACGCCACGCTGATCGCCGAGGACGACCGGCAGGCGAGAGAAATGGCGGTCGCCGAGATCAACGAAAAATGGTTCGGCAACGGCGGCCGGCCGCGCAACTGGAGCCTCGCCGTGTTGGAAAGCGATGTCGCCGGGCCGGCGCGCGTTCTCGATTGCGGCCAGCGGGAAGCCTGATCCGGCGGCATTCCACCTTACGCCGCCGCGCCGGGCATGGCACAGTGCGCCGAGGCGAGGTTTCCCGAAACGGAGAGGTTGATGCCGACCGAGAGCAAGCATCCCGAGACGATCGTTCTGCATGCCGGCTATCGCAGCGACCCGACGACGGGCGCCGTCGCGGTGCCGATCTACCAGACGACGAGCTACCAGTTCCGCGACACCGAGCACGCCGCCAACCTGTTCGCACTGAAAGAGTTGGGCAACATCTACACCCGCATCATGAACCCGACGAACGCGGTGCTCGAAGAGCGGGTAGCGGCGCTTGAAGGCGGCGTCGCCGCGCTGGCGCTCGGCTCGGGGCAGGCGGCCTCGCTGTTCGCGGTCAACAACATCGCGCAGGCCGGCGACAATTTCGTCAGCTCGACCGACCTCTACGGCGGCAGCTGGAACCTGTTCCTGCACACGATGCAGCGCACGATGGGGATCGAGGTGCGCTTTGTCGATCCCGCGGACCCGGAGAATTTCCGCCGCGCCACCGATGCCAAGACGCGCTGCTACTACGCCGAGACTTTGCCCAACCCGAAGCTGGAAGTGTTCCCGATCTCCGAAGTTGCAAAAATCGGGCGCGAGTTGGGCGTGCCGCTGATCATGGACAACACCGCGGCGCCGGTCATCTGCCGGCCGCTCGACCACGGCGCCGCGATCGTCATGCATTCGACGACCAAATACATCGGCGGCCACGGCACCTCGATCGGCGGCATCGTCGTCGACGGCGGCAATTTCGACTGGGAAAAGCACGCCGACCGCTTCCCGTTGTTGAACCAGCCCGACCCCGCCTATCACGGCGCGGTGTGGACCCAGGCCGTGAAGCCGCTGGGGCCGATCGCCTACATCATCAAGATGCGGGTCACCTGCCTGCGCGACATCGGCGCCGCCGCCAGCCCGTTCAATTCGTTCCTCCATATCCAGGGGCTCGAGAGCCTGCCGCTGCGCATGCGGGCGCATTGCGAGAACGGCGCGGCGGTCGCGGAATTTCTGAAGGGCCATCCGAAGATCGCGCGCGTCATCTACCCGAGCCTGATGGAAGGCACCGCGCGGCGGCGCGCCGACGCGCATCTGAAGGGCGGTTACGGCGGATTGCTCGGCTTTGAGCTGAAGGGTGGCAAGGAGGCCGGGCGGCGCTTCATCGACGCGCTCGACATGTTCTACCACGTCGCCAATATCGGCGACTCGCGCTCGCTCGCGATCCATCCGGCCTCGACGACGCACTCGCAACTGACACCGGACGAGCAGCTGCAGACCGGGGTCACCGACGGGTATGTGCGCCTGTCGCTCGGCATCGAGCACCAGGACGACATCATCGCCGACCTGCGCCAAGCGCTCGCCAAGGCCTGAGCGGCGGCGGGATTGTGTCGTCGCTCCGTTCCTCGCAATGACAATCTCTCGCGTGTCATTGCGAGCGAAGCGAAGCAATCCCGACCGGGTCGCGCTGCCGCTGCCGTGGCCGATCGATCTGCGGCTGACCGTCGCGAGCCACGGCTGGGCCTACCTCGCGCCGTGGCAATGGGAGCCGGCAAGCGGTCGCCTCGCCCGCGTCGAGCGGATTGGCGACCGGGTCGGCACCATCGCCGTCACACAGCGTGAGCCGCTCGCGCTCGACATGGCCTGGGAAGGGTTCGCCGACAGCGACGCGCCGGAAATCCGGCGCCGCGTCGGGCGCTGGGTGTCGGCCGAGTGGGACCCGGCGCCGGCCGTCGCCGCGCTCGAAGACGCCTTCCCGGACGACGCGGCGCTGATCGCACGGGGCGGCGGCCGGCTGTTGCGCTGTTCGACCTTCTACGAGGACTTCCTGAAGACGCTGCTGACCGTCAACACGAGCTGGGCGGGCACGGTGCGGATGAGCGCGGCGCTGGTCGATGGGCCGGGCATCGGCGCGTTTCCGCCGCCCGCGACGATCCTCGATGAGGGCGAAGAGCGGCTGCGCGCCGTCGCCAAGCTCGGCTTCCGCGCCCCGACCGCGATCGCCGCGACCCGCCGCATGCTCGACGACGGCGCGATCGACGCGGACGGGCACGGCGATCCGGAAAAGCTCGACCACGATTATCTCTTGAGCCTGAAGGGCATCGGCCCCTACGCGGCGGCGCATTGCCGGATGCTGCTGCATGATTTCAGCCGCATTCCAGTCGATTCGGTGGCCGTCGCGCATCTGCGCGAGCATCACCAGACGACGCCGGCCGAATTTCTCGCCGCCCGCGCCCAGTGCGGCGCCTATATCGGCCTCGGCTACCGGATGATGCGATTGCGCGAGAAATACGCCGTGCCGGAATTCGATCCCGGCGATAAACAGCCGGCGGGGTCG
>DATJUL010000467.1:0-2815 GCA_035502295.1 Allostellaceae bacterium
CGTCTTGGCCTCGCTGACAGCGCGCGAGGAGCGCGTCCTCAGGATGCGCTTCGGCATCGGCATGAACACCGACCACACGCTCGAAGAGGTCGGCCAGCAATTCTCGGTGACCCGCGAGCGCATCCGCCAGATCGAGGCCAAAGCCCTGCGCAAGCTCAAGCACCCGAGCCGCTCGCGCAAGCTGCGCAGCTTCCTCGACACGTAATCCGCTGGAGACCGCGGGCGACGGAGCGGAATAATCCCCAATTCGTCATGGCCGGGTCAAGTCGGGTCAAGCCCGGCCATGACGATGAGGGTGGGTCGTCTGCGGCCTACACATCCAGGTCGCGGGCGAAGCGGGCGTTTTTCTGGATGTAGTCGAAGCGCAGTTCGGGGCGGCGGCCCATCAGCGTCTCGACCAGCTGCGCGGTGCGGCGGCGGCCCTCCGGGGTGCTGTCCAGCCCGGCCGGGTCGATGGTTTCCGGCACGCACACGCGCAGCAGCGTGCGCTGCGCCGGGTCCATCGTCGTCGCCTTCAGGGAGCGCGCCGGCATTTCGCCAAGGCCCTTGAAGCGGCTGATCTCGATCTTGCCGCGCGCGCCGTTGAAGGAAGCGGCGATGAGTTCGTCGCGATGCGCGTCGTCGCGGGCATAAAGCGTCGTCTCGCCCTGCGTCAGCCGATAGAGCGGCGGCAGCGCCAGGAACAGGTGGCCGGCCGCGACCAGCTTCGGCATCTCGCGGAAGAAGAACGTCATCAGCAGCGAGGCGATATGGGCGCCGTCGACATCGGCGTCGGTCATGATGATGACACGCTCGTAGCGCAGCCCCTCCTCGCGATAGGCGGCGCCCGCGCCGCAGCCCAGCGCCAGCACAAGGTCGGAGAGTTCCTGGTTGGCGCGCATCTTGTCGGACGACGCGCTGGCGACATTGAGGATTTTGCCGCGCAGCGGCAGGATCGCCTGGGTCTCGCGGGCGCGCGCCTGCTTGGCCGAGCCGCCGGCGCTGTCGCCTTCGACGAGAAAGATCTCGGTGCCGGCGGCGGTGTCGCGGCTGCAGTCGGCGAGCTTGCCGGGCAGGCGCAGTTTGCGGGTCGGGGTCTTACGCGCCAACTCCTTCTGCTGGCGGCGGCGCGCCCGCTCCTCGGCGCGCTCGGCGATATGGTCGAGGAGCGCCCGCCCCATCGCCGGATCGGCCGACAAGAAATGGTCGAAATGGTCGCGCACCGCGCCTTCGACCAGCCGCGCCGCCTCGGCCGACGCCAGCCGCTCCTTGGTCTGGCCCTGGAATTGCGGGTTTTTCAGGAAGACCGAGAGGAGGATCGCGGCGCCCGCCGCGACATCCTCGGCCGTCGCCGGCGCCACGCGGCGGTTGCCGACCAGTTCGCCATAGGCCTTGACGCCGCGCATCAGCGCATTGCGCAGCCCCGCTTCGTGCGTGCCGCCCTCCGGCGTCGGGATCGTGTTGCAATAGGAATGGCAGAAGCCGTCATCCTCGTCCTCGGGCCACACGACAGCCCATTCGACCTTGCCCGATTCGTCGGGGAAATCGGCCTGCCCGAGAAACGGCTTCGGCGTCAGCAGCGCGCGACCATCCAGGCTGGCGGCGAGGAAATCGCCGAGGCCGCCGGGGAAATGCAGCCGCGCCTCCTCGGGCACGCCGTCGGGGCGCGGCACCGCGGGGTCGCACTTCCAGCGAATCTCGACGCCGCGGAACAAATACGCCTTCGAGCGCGCCATGCGGTAGAGCAGCGCCGGGCGAAACTGCGCCTCGCCGAAAATCTCCGGGTCGGGGTGAAACGACAGCGTCGTGCCGCGCCGGTTGTGCACCGGTCCGGCATCCGCGACCGGGCCGTCGGGCACGCCGCGGCGATAGCTCTGCCACCACAAGCGGCGGTCGCGCGCGACCTCGACCTCCAACTCGTCCGACAGCGCGTTGACCACCGAGACGCCGACGCCGTGCAGCCCGCCCGAGGTCTTATATGCGTCGCCGCCGAACTTGCCGCCCGAATGCAGCATCGTCAGGATGATTTCGAGCGCCGATTTGTCGGGAAAGCGCGGGTGCGGATCGACCGGGATGCCGCGGCCGTTGTCGCGCACCGTGACCCAGCCGGCGGCGCCGAGCTCCAGTTCGATGCGCGTCGCATGCCCGGCCACCGCCTCGTCCATCGCATTGTCGAGCGCCTCGGCGGCGAGGTGATGCAGCGCCGGCTCGTCCGTGCCGCCGACATACATGCCGGGCCGCCGGCGTACCGGCTCCAGCCCTTCCAGAACCTCGATGTCCTTGGCGGAATAGCCGTCGTCGGAGGCGTTTGCCGGACGGCCGGCGAGGCTGTCGAACAGATCTGCCATGGCGCCGCGATTATAGGGAGGCTTGCATGCGGCGCAAGCAGGATGCAGTATGATGGAATGAGTGAATAACAATATCTAGAAGACGCTTCAATCACTTACAGCCCGGTGCGACGCTGCCGGGAAGCGAAGGCGGTCGGCCGGGATTTACGAGGTCATGCTCACGCCGACGATGACCAACGAGCGCAAGATCTGGGAGGCCGCGCTGTTGCTGGTGCGGCGCCACGGCAACGCCGCCGTCGCCATCGCCGAGCGCGAGGCCGAGCGGCTGAAGCGCGGCGACGACGAGTTGACCTGCGTCGTGTGGTGCTGGATCGCGCGCTCGACCGCGGAGTTGCTGCGCCCCTCCCCGGAAGCCGGCGAGCGGGTGCATTAAAGTCCCCTTTCGCGCCGTCCGCCGCCGTACGATATAAGGGGTGATTGCGACGCGGCGAGGGGCAGGCATCATGGCAGAGGGATTTCTTGGCCGGTTCGGCGGCCGCGGCCAATCC
>DATJUL010000468.1:0-3541 GCA_035502295.1 Allostellaceae bacterium
ACTATGACACGCTGGCGCCGGTGCAATGGCCCGTCCGCGCATCCGGAAGCGCCACCGCGCGGCTGTTTGGTGACGGCCGCTTCTTCCATAAGGACGGCAGGGCGCGGTTTGTCGCAGTGACGCCGCGCCCGCCCGCCGATCGGCCCTCGCCGGCGTGGCCGCTCGTTCTCAATACCGGCCGCACCCGCGACCAGTGGCACACGATGACCCGGTCGGGAACGGTCGCACGGCTCTGCCGGCACGAACCCGAGCCGTGGCTCAGCCTCCACCCCGACGACGCGGCGCGTTACGGCGTGAGCGACGATGCGCCGGTGCGGGTCGAGAGCCGGCAGGGGACGGCGCTGCTGCGCGTCCGCGTCGATCCCGGCCAGCGGCAGGGCGAGGCGTTCGCGCCGATGCACTGGAACGACCAATTCGCCGCACATGCCGCGATCGGCCGGCTGATCCCGCCGGTCACCGATGCGATCTCCGGCCAGCCCGAACTGAAGCACGCCACGGTGCGCGTGCGTCCGGCCGCCGTCGCGTGGGAGGCAATGCTGTTGACGCGTCGGCCGGTGCCGTCATGGGACGACGATTTGCTGTGGTCGCGGGCGGCGGGCGACGGGCATGCCGCCTATCGCCTTGCCGGTGCGGCGCCGGTCGAGGATTGGCGCGGCTGGGCGCGCCGCCGGCTCGGCGACGGCCAATGGATCGAATACCAGGATCGCGGCCTCGGCGCCTATCGCGCGGTGCTGCTGCGCGACGGACGGATCGAGGCGGCGTTGTTTGTCGCGCCGCCGGGCGAGCGGCCGCGGCTCGATTGGCTGGCGCCGCTGTTCGTCGCACCCTCGCTGCCCGATCGCAGCCCCGCCGCGCTGCTTCTGGGCCGCTCGTCGGCACCCGCCGCCGCGGCCGGCCGCGCGGTCTGCATCTGCCATCAGGTGGGCGAGGTGGCGATCCGCACCGCAATTGCCGAGCGCGGGCTGTCCACCGTCGATGACATCGGCCGGGCGTTGCACGCCGGCACCAATTGCGGGTCGTGCGTCGCCGAGTTGCGCCGACTGCTGCGCGAGGCGCGCGATCGCCCCGCCCCCGTCGCTGTCGAGAGGAGCGCCGTCGATGCGAACGCATAAGGTCGAACAATTGGTCATCGCGACCGTCGGCTTCTTCTGGTGCTTCCTGATGTGGTTTTCGACCGCCGCGTTCAGCCCGAGCATCGCCGCCCACTACCATCTGAACATCAAGGAGTTGGGCCTGTTGGCGAGTTCGGCGATCTGGATGGCGCCGGTCGGCCGCATCATCGCCGGCTGGGCGTCCGACCGGTTCGGCGCGCCGCGCACGTTCGGGTTCATCCTCGCCGGCTGCGGCCTGGTGTCGATCGCATCGGCGTTTACCAGCAATTACGAACTGCTGTTCGTCGAGCGCGTCATCGTCGCGATCGCCGGCGTGTCGTTTGTCGTCGGCATTCAGCATGTCGCGCAGTGGTTCGATCCGCACGAGATCGGCACGGCGGAAGGGCTCTACGCCGGCACCGGCAATGTCGGCGCCGGGGTCGGCGCGCTGCTGCTGCCGCGCCTCTTCGGCATCGACTACCAGAGCGCGTTTTTGTGGCTCGGCGTCGTCGCACTCGGCATAGCCGTCTGGTACCTGGTCCGCGGCAGCGCCGCGAAGACGGTCGAGCGGCGCTCCGCGGCGCGCAGCGGCAGCAGCCTCCGCGGCACGGTCTTTGTCTGGAGCCGCTACATCGCGATCGCCCTGATGCTCGCCTATGCCATGTCGTTCGGCCTGGAGATCGCGATGAACGCGTGGCTGCCCGGCTATTTCGCGCGCGGCTTCCACGGCGCGATCCTGGCGCTCGGCTTCACCAGCGTCGCCGGCGTGCAGATCGCGGCCGGCACGTTCGCCGCCGTGCAGTCGTTCACCGCGTCGTTGTTCCGCCCGTTCGCCGGGTTCATGTCGGACCTGTTCCAGCGGCGCGGCTGGACGCCGCTGCCGTTCATCGCCAAGAGCCTGCCCTACGCGCCGCGGCTGCACTGGCTCGGCCTCTCGCTGATCCTGATCACGCTGGCGATGGCGGCGCTGACCGGCGCCGGCCTGTCCGGTTCGCTTCACCTGTCGGTGATCGTGCTGGTCGCGTTCGGCATTTTCGTGTCGTTCGGAACCGGCGGCACGTTCGCCCTGGTGCCGCTGCTGTTTCCCGGCCGGCCGGGGGTCGCCGCCGGCTTCATCGGCGGCGTCTCGACCGCGGGCGGCATCGTCTACCCGCTGATCTACGCCGGCAGCGCCAACATCCACATGGGCTACCTCTACGTCGCCCTCTACATGTTCGTCCCGTTCGTCCTGTTCTACTTCTGGGCGGCGCGCTACGAGCGCCATCCGGAAGAACACGGCTTGTTCAGTCCGGCATTGGTCGGCGAGCAGGCGTGACCCGCGGCCTCTGTAACTGAAACGACGGAGATCGATATGCCATCCGCAACCCAGGCCGTGCCGCATGAGCCTTGGTACAAATACGGCGTCGCGTTCCTGGTGCTGGAAATGGCGATCGCGATCACGGTCAGCGCCTATTCGCTCTACATGACGTTTCACGGCATCGGCGGCTTTCCCGGAAAGCATTGATCGTCACCACGGGAGGTGGAAGTGGACCCCGTACAGATTGCCAAGGTGAAGTCGTCATTCGAATTGGTGAAGCCGATCGCCGAAGAGGCAGCCGGGCTGTTTTATGGCCGCCTGTTCGAGATCGCGCCCGAGGTCAAACCGCTGTTTCGCGGCGACATGACCGAGCAGGGGCGCAAGCTGATGGCGACGCTCGCGGTCGTGGTGAACGGCCTCGACAATCTCGAGACCATCCTGCCCGCCGCCGGCGCGCTCGCCAAACGGCATGTCGCTTACGGCGTCAAGCCGGGCGATTACGCCGCCGTCGGCGAGGCGCTGCTGTGGACGCTGGAACGGGGGCTTGGGACCGACTGGACGCCGCAGACCGCGCAAGCCTGGGCGGCGGCCTACGGTTTGCTGGCGGATTTCATGATCGGCGAAGCCTACGGCGATGGCGCGCCGGCCGCCGCGTGAGGTGGCACGAGAGCCTCAAGGTGCACCAGTGAGCGACAACGTCATTCCGTTCGCTTCCGGGCAGAGGGAATATCAGGACGGCTATGCCGCCGGCCTGCGGGCACGCCGCCTGCTGCCGGCCGACGCCGGGATCGCGCCGGCGCCGGCTGCCGCCGAAGCGGAAACCGTCCATGGCGTGCCGCTCGACGAATTGTCGCGCGAAGAGCGGCTGAAGCTTGAGGAGAACCCGCTCGACATCTGGGACAAGCTGCTGCGGCACGCCGCCACCGACCAGCCGCCGGAAGGCGGCGACGTATTCCGCTTCAAGTTCCACGGGCTGTTCTATGTCGCGCCGGCGCAGGATTCGTTCATGGTCCGGGTGCGCGTCCCGGGCAATGTCATCACCGCCGCGCAATTGCGCGCGCTGGCGCGCATCGCCCGCGACTGGGGCAATGGCGGCGGCGACATCACGACGCGCGGCAACATCCAATTGCGCGAGTTTGCCCCGCGCAACATC
>DATJUL010000469.1:0-4715 GCA_035502295.1 Allostellaceae bacterium
TTTGAGGGCGTCGTCGTCGGCGCCGTAGCGCAGCCATTCGGCGTGATGGCTCATGCCGAGCCGTTCGTAGAATTGGCGCGCCTTGTTCCATTCGAGCACGTGAAAATCGATGCGGCCCCAGCCGCGCGCGATCGCGACCGCCGCGAGCCGTGCCATGAGGCGCCGGCCGACGCCGTGGCCGCGCGCCGGCACGGCCACGTAAAGGTCTTCGAGATAGAGGCCGGGGCGGCCGAGCCAGGTTGAAAAGCGGCTGTGGAACAGCGCCGCGCCGGCCGGCTCGCCGTCGAGAAAGGCGAGGATCGCCTCAAATTGCGGCCGCTCGCCAAAGCCGTGCCGCACGAGGTCCGCTTCGGTCGCGACGACCGCGTCGGGGGCCCGCTCGAAGGCGGCGAGTTCACGGATGAAGCGCAGCAGCAGGCCGGCGTCATCGGCGGTCGCAAAGCGGATCGCGATGCGGTCGCTCATCGCGGCCCGCTGCGGCGCAAGAGGCGCGGCACGAGCCGCCAGGCATCCGCCGGCAGCAGGCGGCAGCTCCACCACGCCACGACGACATTCAAGACGCCGATGGCGAAAAACAGGTCGGTCGTGCGGACGCCCGCCGCCAACAGCGCCGCGGTCAGGGCGGCAGCGGCGGTCATGAACAGCGCGTTCATGATGTTGCCGGCGGCGATGATGCGCGCGCGCGCCGCCGCCTCGCTGAGGCGCTGGATCATCGCCGTGAGGGGCACGACAAAGATGCCGCCGCACACCGCCAGCGCCGTCAGATCGAGCAGCACGCGCACCCCGTCGAGCCGCGACAGAAAGGCCCCGACGCCGAGCAGCGTTGCGCCGGCGTGCGGCCCGGCACCGCCGCCGGCCAGCGCCAGATCGATCGAGAACGCGGCCATGCCGAGCGCCGCCAGCGGCGCCCAGCGGGCGCTGACCTCGCCGCGCGTGAGCCGGCCGCACAGCACCGACCCGACGCCGACCCCGACCGAAAACGCCGCCAGGAACAGGATCACGACGCTGCTGCCGGCGCCGAGCGTCTCCTTCGCGAAGGACGGGATCTGCGACAAGAACACGGCGCCGACCAGCCAGAACCACGACGTGCCGAGGATCGCCCGCCACACATCCCGCCGTTGCCGGGCAAAGCCGAGGATCTCGGCGATGGCGCCCACTAAGTTGCGGCTGAGGCGCAACCCCGGCGCCGGCGCCGGCGCCGGCGGCAGATAGAGGCTCGCCGCGAACCCGCAGAGGCCGCAGACGACAAGGAGGAGGCTCGCCATCTCGGTGCCGCGGTGGGCGGCGACGGCGATGCCGCCGGCAATCGTGCCGACGAGGATCGCGAGAAACGTGCCGCCTTCGAGCAGGCCGTTGCCGCCGACCAGTTCGTCCTCGGCGAGATGCTGCGGCAACAGCGCATAGCGCACCGGGCTGGAAAACGTCGCCTGGGCGCCGAGCGCGAACAGCGCGATCAGCGACAGTACGAGGCTGCCGGCGAGCAGCGCCGCAATCGCGGCGATGACGGTCAACAGCTCGGCCGCCTTCAGCACCTGCAACAGGCGCGCCCGCTCGAAGCGGTCGGCCAGTTCGCCGGCCGTCGCCGAAAACAGAAAGAACGGCACGATCAGCGCGCCGCCGGCGACCGCCGCCAACGCGCCGGGCCCGAGGCCGCTCTGCATCGTCGTGCCGTAGGTCACCAGCATGACGAAGGCGCTCTTGAACAGGTTGTCCTCGAAGGCGCCGAGGCACTGCGTCAGAAACAACGGCAGAAAGCGGCGCGCGCCGAGGAGGTTCGGCTGGCCGCTCAACGGGCGCCACCGGCGCAGCGAGCGGGCGGCGACGGCAGCAGACCGGCGCGTGCGGTGGTGGCGATCATCGATGGCGATCATATAAGATTGCGTGACAGCGTGGTTGCATTCGTCAGTCGCGACCCGCACAGAGGCGAGGAGGTCAGTCGATGCGGTCGATTTCGGGAAGCGTTGCAGTGGCCGCGCTGTTGACGCTGAGCGCCGGCGGCGCGGCGCTGGCGCAGACCCCCTATTACGACGATCTGGCCTGCCGGCAATATGCCGATCAGCAGACCGCGCCGTTGCGCCAGCAGGCGGGCGCCAACGCGGTCGGCAGCACGCTGTTGGGCGCGGGTCTCGGCGCCGCGCTCGGCGGGGCGTTCGGCGGCGGCCGCGGCGCCGGCATCGGCGCGGCGTCAGGGGCGATCGTCGGCGCCGGCAGCGGCGCCGCCCAGGCGCAATACAGCGCCGCCTATATCCAGCAGCAATACAACGCCTATTATTCGCAATGCATGGCGGCGCGCCAGGCGCAATACCGGGAGCCGCCGCCGGGGTCGGCGCCCGGCTATGCGCCGCCGGCGGGGTCAGCGCCGGGCTACGCGCCGCCGTCCGGCGCCGCTCCTTATCCGGGAAGCGCGGCCGACCAGCTCAACCAACAGGAGATGAACCAATATTCTCAGCCGGCCTATCCCGGCTACCCGCCGCAGCACTGAGCGTTCAGCGAAGCGTCGGCGGCCGTCGGCGGCCGACGACCGGCGAACGGACCCGCTCGGCGTCGCCGCGGGATCAGCGAACGAGCTCGAAGGCTGCGATGACCAGCACGGCGGCGAGGAGGATCAGCTCGGTGATCGAACTGCTCGGGCCACGTCGTGCCGGGAGACCGGGGGGTGTCCTGAACAGCTCACGGTCGCTGCCGCCGGGAAACTGACTGCGAGCCATTTGCCTGTCCTCTCGGAAAGGATCGTAAGAAAAAATTAAACTCTGAGCAGAAATTACTCCAGGCTGCGGCGGAACGGCAATCCACCGTCATTGTTTATCGTCGAAGACTTTCCACAATCTTGATTAAATCAATCGCCGAATTCTTTGGAACTCGCCGACCAGGATTCGAGGTCGGCAGGCACGCGGGCGGCATAGAGCGGCCATCGCAGGATTGCGCGCGTGAGCGGGACTCCAGGAGCAAGCCTCTCGCATTTGCCCTGGGGCCCCGCTTGCGCAGGGGTGACGAGATCAAAGACGATCTCGTCACGTTGCCGTCAGATCGTCGATCGCATCCATGTCTTCGCGCGACAAGACCCACCCCGCGGCCGCGACGTTAGCCCTCACCTGCTCGGGCGTCGAGGCGCCGGCGATGACGCTGGCGACCCCCGGCCGGTGCAAGAGCCAGCTGATCGCCAGTTCCAGCAGGCTGTGGCCGCGCGCGGCGCAGAAATCGCCGAGCCGCTCGACCGTTTGCCAGTTTGCCTCGGTCAGGTAGCGCTCGGCGAGCCGCGGCGTCGCGGTCAGCCGCGCGCCCTCGGGCAGCTTCGTGTTGCGGCGGTACTTGCCGGTGAGCAGACCGTTGGCGAGCGGCGAGAACGGGATGAGGCCGAGGCCGTACGATTGGACGACCGGCATCAGCCGGTCGTCGAGTTCGCGCTCCAACAGGCTGTAGCGCTCCTGGCATGCGACAAACCGGGTGAGATTGCACTGCGTCGCGGTCCACTGCGCCTCGACGACCTGCCACGCCGCCAAGGTCGAGCAGCCGATATAGCGGACCTTGCCCTGATGCACGAGGTCGTCGAGCGCCCGCAGCGTCTCCTCGATCGGGGTTCTGGGATCGGCGATATGCTGCTGATAAAGATCGAGGTAATCGGTGTTGAGGCGCCGCAGGCTGGCCTCGACGGCGCTCATGATATAGCGCCGCGAGGCGCCCTGCAGCCGGCCCGCCGGGTCCATCGGTCGCGCGAACTTGCTGGCCAGCACGATGTCCTTGCGGCGCGCCCCGAGGGCGCGGCCGAGATACTCTTCCGAGGCGCCGTCCTCGCCATAGGTGTCGGAGGTATCAAAAAACGTGACCCCGAGATCGAGCGCCTGGTGCACGACGGCGCGGGTCTCGTTGATATCGATGCGGGCGCCGAAATTGTTGCACCCGAGACCGACCACCGAGACGATCAGGCCGGAGCGGCCGAGATTGCGCTGTTCCACGCGGTGGGTCTCCAAAAACGCACGCTGCTGGCAATGGCCGGGGCCGATAGTTACATTCAAGCTTTGTCGCAGAGCCAGGGTTTTCGGCCGTAGAGGGGTGAGCGGTGACAAGCTATCGGTTTGAAGCCGTCGTGGAGCCGGACGAGGATCAATGGCATGCCTACTGTCCAGCACTGATCGAGCAGGGCGGCGCGACGTGGGGCGAAACGCGGGAAGAAGCCCTGGCGAACCTCGAAGAGGTCGTGCGGCTCGTCGTCTGCAGCCTACTTGAACACGGCGAGGAAGTGCACCGTATCGTACCATCGGCCGGGACAGACTTTCTCGCCGAAGACGCTTCGAGCCATGCTTGAGCTGGAGGCGCGTTGGACCGAGGCGGACCTGCGGCGGATTTCACTGCTTCCCTGAATTTCCGCCGCGAGGGCATGATGGTCGATCAACCATCGGTGGCGCGCTACCGTAGCAATCTGCAGGGCGAAGTCGACAGCGCCGCGCTCTACCGCGCGATGGCCGACGCCGAAAAGGACCCGCAGCTCGCCGAGGTCTACCGCCGTCTCGCCGCGGTCGAGGAGGCACACGCGGAATTCTGGAAAAAGCAGCTCGGCCGCTTCGGCGCCAAGGGCACGGCGCTGCGGCCGGGCTGGCGCACGCGCGCCCTCATCTGGCTGGCACATCGCTTTGGGCCGGGGTTTGTGTTGCCGACGCTGAGCACCTTGGAACAGCGCGATATCGGGCAATACGACCAACAGCCGGAGGCGGTCGCCG
>DATJUL010000470.1:0-3529 GCA_035502295.1 Allostellaceae bacterium
GCGGATGCCACGCTGCCGCCGGACGGATGCATCATCGAGACACCGGCCGGTTTCGTGCGCGCCGGGATCAACGAACAACTCGATGCCATACGCGCGGCACTGACCACGGCGGCCGAGGGCAACAATGCCTGACCGCCAGCTCGTTCCAGCCGATACGATGCCCCGACTCCGCGCCGCTGTCCGCCAGTGCCGGCCGCGGGTGATGCGTGGCCGGATCGAGCGTGTCTCCGGCACGATGATCGAGGCCCGCATCGGCGGTGTGCGGGTGGGCGAGCTGTGCCGTTTGCGCGACCCGATCGGCGCCTCGGTGCAGGCCGAGGTGGTGGGAATTGCCGACGAGCACGCCTTCCTGACACCGATCGGGGACGTCTCCGGCCTGTCGTCGCTGGCTGAGGTGGAACCCTCCCACGACCGGCTCCGCGTGCCGGTCGGAGAGGCGCTGTTGGGGCGCATCCTGGATGGGCTCGGCCATCCGCTGGACCGCCCGCACGACCCGCCGGCCACCGTCGACTCCGTCCCGATCGACGGCACACCGCCACCCGCCCTGGAGCGACCCTCGATCACCCGTGCACTCTGGCTGGGCACCCGCGCGATCGACGGGCTCACGACCTGCGCCGAGGGCCAGCGCATCGGCATCTTCGGCACGGCCGGCACCGGCAAGTCCCGCCTGATCGCCCGCATCGCCCGGCACGCCGAGGCGGACGTGTTCGTCATCGGCCTGGTCGGCGAGCGCGGACGCGAAGTCGGCGAGTTCCTCGATCATACGCTGGGCGACGCGGCGCGCCGACGCGCGGTGACGGTGGCCGCGACCTCGGACCGGCCGGCACTGGAGCGGGTGAAGGCTGCCCAGGTCGCCACCGCCATCGCCGAATGGTTCCGCGACCGCGGGCATCGCGTCGTGCTGCTGATCGACAGCCTGACGCGGCTCGCCCGTGCCTGGCGCGAGATCGGCCTGGCGGCCGGGGAGCCGCCGACCCGCCGCGGCTATCCCCCCTCGGTCTTCGCCGCCCTGCCCCGCCTGCTGGAGCGTGCGGCACCCAGCCCGGCCGGCTCCATCACCGCCTTCTACACGATCCTGGTGGAAGGCGACTTCGCCGCCGACCCGATCGCGGAAGAGGTAAAGTCGATCCTGGACGGGCACCTGATTCTGTCCCCGGCACTGGCCGAGGCCGGGCAGCATCCCGCCATCGACGTGCTGGCGAGCGGCAGCCGCGTCATGGACCACGTCGTAAGCCGCGAGCATCATCAAGCCGCCGCGCATATCCGCCGGCTGCTCGCTCGCCACAGGGACATCGAGCTTCTGGTGCGGATCGGCGAGTACCAGTCCGGCAGCGATCCGCTGGCAGACGAGGCATTACGCAAGATCGACGCCATCCGCGCCTTCCTGCGCGAAACAACCGACGCCGCGACCCCCCACACCGCCATGCTGCAACGACTGCGGGAACTCGCCGTATGAATCACCTCTCCCGCTCTGCGGGAGAGGCCTGCCCTCGGGCTCCGACCCGAGGGTCGGTTCGCGAAGCGAACCGGGTGAGGGTGCGCGTGCGCCGATTGAAGGAGCAGTCCCATGGTCGAGCAGATTGTTGACGGCATCGACACCGCCGAGAGCGCCGCACAGGCGAGCGAGGCAAGCCGCGGCACGCAATTCTCGCATGCGGTCGAGGAAGCGCGAACCACACAGCAAAAGCCGCCAGCGCAGCCGCACGATGACCCGTCCCACGATAGCTGGCTCGGTGGATTGTGGCACGACACGATGTCGGGCGTCGGCTCGGCGTACCATGCGGCTGTCGGCGCCGCGCATACCGCCGACCACCTCGCCAGCGACGCGATCGATACGGGCACGAGCGCCATCCGCACCCTCGCCGGCAACGGGGTCGCGAACGCTGTGCACGTCGGCGCTGAAGTCATGCGTAACGACGTGAAGCAGGCGGTCGGGTTCGATGTCGGCGAAACCGAGGGCAGCATCGAGGCGCTCGGCGGCATGGTCAAGGGCGTCGGCGATCTGGCCGGCGACGGATACAAATTCGCGACCGACGGCGCGTTTCGCGGCCAGGTTATGCACACTGCCGCAACGGTGGCCACGCAGGTCGAACAGAATCCAGTCGGCACGGCGAAGGCGCTGGGGAGCGCGGCGATCAACGCCGGTAAGAACTGGCTGGACGGTGCGGGAACGGCGTCATGCAACGGCGACCTGGGCGAGTATCTCGGCAAGGGAGTGGGCAACGCCGCGGTCAATATCGGCGGCTTCTTCATCCCCGGTGCCGACGCGGCCGACGCTGCCAACATGGCCGGCAAGCTCGGTGAGGCCGGCGAAACACTCGGCGATGTAAGCAAGCTCACCGACGGCGGCGAGGCGCTCAGTGATGCCAGCAAATTCGGGAAGGCGGGCGAGACCGTCGAAGACGCCAGCACGACCGCGAAGGGTGCCGAAACGGCCGGGGAGCCGGTCAAGATCAACCTGCACGGGGTGGAGCACACCATCCCCGACTGGCACATGCAGGAGATCACCTACACCAAGCGCACCGACGCCGCGCGCGAGGCGCTCCGCGATGCGTTCCCCCCGGTGCGGCGCGCCTTCGTGAAGGACCTGGCGGAGAACCATACAACGAAGCTGCGCGAGGCCGGCATGTCGGAAGGTGACATCGCCATGATGGCGAAGGGGCGCGTTCCGGAAGGCTATCAGGTGCACCACATGTTGCCGCTCGACGACGGCGGCACCAATGCGACCGATAATCTCGTGTTGATCAAGAACGACCCTGACCACCAACTGATCACGCGCTATCAGTCGGATCAGACGAAAGGGATGTCGCCCGGTGAAACCCGGCGCATCCCATGGCCGATGCCGGACCATCCGGCCAGCGTCTGGCCGGAGACACCGGGTGGCGGCGCCCGCCCGACCACCCATTGAGCAGGAGGCGCGCGATGCCGGAGGTCGATGAATTGCTGCGGCGGATCGAAGCGGAGAAGCGCCAGTTCAACCAGACAGTCCAGCCGCCGGCGGCATCGGCCGCCATCGAGCGCTTGCGCACCCATGCGCGGGATTCGCTGCGCACCGAGCTGCCGGACGGCTACGTTCGATTTCTTCAACACGCGGATGGGTTGGACTTCAACGGCTACGTCATCTACGGCGCGAGCGAGCATGAGAAGCCGTACCTCGCCGGACTTGCCGAGGCGAACGCGCAGCTCGCCGATCCGCCGGCCAGATACGTGTTCTATGGCGAAACCGGCGACGAGCTGTTCGCGCAGGACCGCGAGGGCGGCGCCTGGGTCCTGCTCGATCGTCCATCGCTCGACGTGATCGAGAATTTCCCGAGCTTCGAGGCGATGCTCGAACGGGTGCTGCACGATGCGTACGAAAGTTAAGCGTCGCGGCGTCGTAGGGCGGACGAAGTCCGCCGCTGCGCCGATAGCCGACTTTGTCCGCCCTTGTATGGGGCTTTCTCTGTCAAGGGCTATTTTCATCGACCAAGCTGTTTCTCGGCTCGGTGGGGCAACTGTGATCGATGCGGTCGCGTGCTTAACGGCATCA
>DATJUL010000471.1:0-5638 GCA_035502295.1 Allostellaceae bacterium
GCCGGGAAGCGGATTGCCTCCAGGGACGGCCTGGGTCGTATCGAAGCCCAGCAGCGTTTGGAAACCGCCGCCAACGGCGTTGGGGTCAACCGTGACCCAACCATTGGCATCCGGCACGATGTAATGCGCTGAAGGTGCAACCCAGGCCGCTCCGGGCGCGGGTGGGGTCGGGTCCGGTTGCGCCACCGAGCTGATCCACACAGCCTGGAACGTCGGAACCAATGTGGCGCCGGCAATGCCGCCGACGTTCTGCGGCCAGTTGAGCAGCCGGGTGCCCGCCTCGACCGGGCAGACCAGACCGCCGGTGATCGCCAGCGGTCCGGAGCCGTTGTCATAAAGGAACCGATACTTCATCGGGACACCACTGAAGACCGGCGAGGTGGACGGGCAGAATCCGCCCAGTTGCAGGCACCCGTAGAACGCGAAATTCGGGCCGCCATGATAGCCCAGGCTCGAGAACGGCAAACCCTTGTTGGTCTTCCCTGATACGGCGTCGATATCGGAGTAGATGTCGAAATATCCTACCGTCGTGAACCAGGGCTGCAGTGCCGGATTCCGGCACACGCAAATGCAGAACTCGGCGCAGGTGACCGCGCATACCCAGGCGCACACCTGCTCGCAATAGGGCCCGAGCCCCAACCGGGCGATGATCGAGCCATAGGACTCGGCATCGCGATTCAGTACAGCCGAAACCAGGTCTCCCAGGGCGCGCGGCTGGCCTGCCAATGGACGCGCTGCCAGCGCGAAATTTCGCGCCTCCTCGATCGCGTATGCGCCGGTGAGTACCGGCGAGGGCCGCAGGCACAGCTCCCGGCAAATCAGCGAGCATCGCCAACTGCAGATCACCCAGCAGATGGTCTCGCATTCCTCGGCGAAGCCGGCCTGCTCGATGGCCGAGCTGGCGAGCTCGCAGTCGAGCACCGCCGCGGCTTTTGCGACACTGTCGAACGCCTTCTCATTGGCGATCAGGCGCGCCATCGTCTTGCCGGCGGCGCCGATCTCGCTCACTGCGTCCGCAACCGGCACACGCTCCGGCGAGCAGACGATCTCGCATACACGGCGATAAATGACCGCGCAGACCCAGCGGCAAACCAGGTGACAGAACGGTCCCAGCTCGAGCTCGGCAACAGCGGCACGGTATTCGTCCGCATTGCCGCAGGAAACCGCATCAACGACGCGGCGCAGCAACTTGTCGTTGGACGCGAGCCGCACGACCACTTGAGCGAACTGGCGTAGATCGGGCACAGCAGAGGTTTCTGCCAGCGGACCGCAAAGCTCCACGCATCGCAGCACGCAATTCTTGATCCGCAGCCATTCGCAAATCAGCTCGCAATTCGAAACCAGGTTCAGGCGATCGAGGACCCAGCGAAAGGCATCCGAGTCCCTTGACTGGAACGCCGCGACCACGGCGGCGAACCCGCCGCCGTCCTGCGCCAGGCGCCCGACGGCATCGGCCTGCGCGGCCAACTGGCTGACGCTATCTGCGCTCAGACTATCATTGCTCATGTGTAACCTCCCCAAGGATTGTTAGCTTGATCAGGGCTGGATCACCGCCCTGTTAGTACGTAGGTTATCCGCATGTTTCGGCGCGGGCGCTCGTTTGGGACTCGCCCCTTGTTTCTAACGGCGTGGAGGCACTGACTTGCCGGCCTCCTGCGCCCGACAAAATCGCTTGCTCACAAGCGCAACCTGAATCGTCAGCGATTTCCTGTCTGTGATCTAGTTCACACTTCAGGCAGAGATATTTGCCGAATCGCAAATCCCAGGTAAAGCAGAAACCATATCGTACGTGATGAACCAGGCTGTATCAGATTCCGTTGCGATCACAAAAAGTAGTTACGAAAGTCGTGTAAAATCAACCCAAACCGCATGGTTCATCGGCCCGTGCCCGGCACCGAACCCGGGCGCCGCGGCGATCGCCGCACGCACGTACGCTCGCGCCCGCTTAACCGCGGCGTGCAGTTCCATCCCCTGCGCCAGGCCGGCCGCCACCGCGCTCGCCAGCGTGCAGCCGGTGCCGTGCGTGTGGCGCGAGATGATCCGCGGCGCGGTGAATTCCTCGATCCCAGCCTCGGTCGTCAGCACATCAACGACCGTGTCGCCGGGCAGATGTCCGCCTTTGAGCAGCACCGCCGGCACCCCGAGCGTCAGCAGCGCACTCGCGGCACGGCGCATCGCATCCAGGTCGGGGATTGCCATGCCGGCCAGCGCCTCGGCCTCCGGCAGGTTGGGGGTGATCAGGGTGGCCATGGGCAGCAGGCTGCGCTTGAGGGCGGCGATTGCGTCCTCGGTCAGCAGCCGGTCGCCGGATTTGGCGAACAACACCGGATCGACGACCAACGTGGGACGTTGGGCGCGCGACGCTAGCTCCGCGGCGACCGCTTCGACGATAGCGCCATAGGCCAGCATCCCGGTCTTGACCGCATCGGCGCCGATATCGTCCAGCACCACCGCCATCTGCCGGCGCACGAAATCCGCCGGGACCGGCAGGACGCCGCGAACTCCCGTCGTGTCTTGTGCGGTCAGCGCCGTGATCGCGGTCGCGGCATAGGCGCCCAACGCCGTAATCGTCTTGATATCCGCCTGGATTCCGGCGCCGCCCCCGGAATCGGATCCGGCGACGACCAGCACTCGGCCTAATGCTGTCGTCAACGGATCAGGACGCCCGCGTGCGCAACTCGGCGGCAGTGGTGATGATGGCGCAGAGATCATCGACCAGCCGCGTCACCACCGCCTCATCCTCGGCCTCGGCCATGACCCGAATCATCGGCTCCGTGCCGCTTTCCCGGATCAACAGCCGGCCATGACCATTCAGGGTCGCCTCGGCCGAGCGGATCGCCGCCTGGATCTGCAGGTCGCCGAGCGGCGAGGTGCCGGCAAAGCGGACATTCTTCAGCCGTTGCGGCAGCGGCGTGAACACGCGGCAAACTTCACTCGCCGGGCGTCCGCGCTCGACGACCACAGCGAGCACCTGAAGCGCGGCCACCAACCCGTCGCCCGTGGTCGCGAAGTCCGACAGGATGACGTGCCCCGACTGCTCGCCGCCGACATTCATTCCCTGGGCACGCATGCGTTCGGCAACGTACCGGTCGCCGACCTGCGTGCGCTCCAGCGCGAGCTTGTGCCCGGCGAGAAAGCGCTCGAGCCCGAGATTCGACATCACGGTGGCGGTGATGCCGGACCCGCGTAGGCGGTCGGCCTCGGCCCACGAGCGGGCGATCAGGGCGAGAATCTGGTCGCCGTCGATCAGTTCGCCATGCTCGTCGGAGATCAGCAGCCGGTCAGCATCCCCGTCGAGCGCCAAGCCGAGATGCGCCCCGTGCTCGACGACCTGGGCACAGAGGGACGCCGGCGCGGTCGAGCCGCACCCGCGATTGATGTTGAAGCCGTCCGGCGTGATGCCGACCGGGATCACGGTGGCGCCCAGCTCCCACAGGACCGTCGGGGCGACGCGATAGGCGGCACCATTGGCGCAGTCGATGACGATCTTCAGGTCATCCAGGCGCAGCCCACGCGGGAAGGTGGCCTTTGCCGCCTCGATATAGCGGCCGGCGGCATCGTCGAGCCGGGCGGCGCGGCCGAGCTTGGCCGCGGGCGCAAGCCTCGGCCCGAGATCGATGGCCATCAACGCCTCGATCTCCCGCTCGGTGGCGTCGGACAGCTTGAAGCCGTCGGGGCCGAACAGCTTGATGCCGTTGTCCTGGAACGGGTTGTGCGAGGCCGAAATCATCACGCCGAGATCGGCCCGCAGGCTGCGCGTCAGCATTGCGATCGCGGGCGTCGGCAGTGGCCCGACCAGGGTGACGTCCATCCCGGCGCCGATGAAACCGGCGGTCAGCGCGGGTTCTATCATGTAGCCGGACAGGCGGGTGTCCTTGCCGATCACCACCCGGTGGCGATGGGGACCACGGGTGAACAGCAGACCGGCCGCCTGGCCCAACCGCAGGGCCGTTTCGGCGTTCATCGGTGCGGCGTTCGCCGTGCCGCGGATTCCGTCGGTGCCGAAAAGGCGTCGCGCCTGACTCATGCGAAAATCCGGAAGAGGTATTGCAAGGGAGGATTCTTCCCGAATTGTAGCAACACCAGGGCCGAAATGGAAGCTAAACCCGCTCAATCGGCCGCAAGTGCGTGCCAAACGTGTAGCCCCTGAACTGTTTCCGAGATGTTATGCACACGCAGAATCGAAGCCCCGCGGGCGACGGCGAACAGGCCTGCGGCCAGAGATCCGGCAAGGCGGTCGCGTGGCTGGCTCACATCGGTCAGCCGGCCGATGAACCCTTTGCGGGATACGCCGACCAGGATGGGGAACCCGAGCGCCGCCAGCTCCGGCAGGCGGCGAAGGAGTTCGACGGACTGGGCAGGTTGTTTGGCGAAGCCGATGCCGGGGTCGAGGATGATCTGCTCGCGTCGGATACCCGCGTGCCGCGCTGCTTCGATACGTTCGGTCAATTCCGCGCCGACCTCGGCGGCGACGTCCGCGTATGACGCGAAGTTCATCATTGTCGAGGGTTCGCCGCGCATATGCATCAGCACGACCGGGCAGCCGCGGTCGGCAACCAGCGGTGCGGCAGCGGGATCGTGGGTCAGGGCCGAGACATCGTTGATGATCTGCGCGCCGGCATCCAGGGCGGCTGCCATGGTCGCGGCGTTGCGGGTATCGACCGAGACGACGAGGCCAGCGCCGGCCAGCGCGGCGATCACCGGGATGATGCGTGCGCGTTCCTCGGCTGGCTGGGTCGGCGAGGAGAAGGGGCGGGTGCTTTCGCCGCCGACGTCGATGATGTCGGCACCGGCTTCGGCCATTGCCCGCCCGGCGGCGATCGCGCGTTCATGGTCGAAATGCACGCCGCCGTCGCTGAAGCTGTCGGGAGTGACGTTCAGCACGCCCATGACGCGCGGGCGGTCGAGAGGGATGCCAGCCCATAACGAAACACCTCTCCCGCCTTGCGGGAGAGGTGGGATCACGTAGCGATCCGGGTGACGGTGCGACACGTTGCGGCACCCTCACCCGCCACGCTTCGCGCGGCGGCCTCTCCCGCAGAGCGGGAGAGGTGGACGGAGGATCATCCTGGTTGCGGGGCCGGGCCGAGGCCGCCGGCCGGAGGTGTCGGCGACGCGGCTGGCCGGCCAGTGGTGGGCACCGAGGCGCGGCGATTCTCGGGTGCCGGCTCATCGACGACTTTGCGGATCACCGGCTCGCCACGCAGCACCGTGCGGATCTCGTCGCCGGTGAGCGTTTCGTGCTCCAGCAGGCCGCGCGCCAGGCGGTGCAGCTCTTCGATGTTGTCGGTCAGCAGCCGCCGCGCCTTCGAATAGGCGCGGTCGATGATCTCCTTGATCTCGGCGTCGATCTCGCGCGCGGTTGCTTCGGAAACGTTCTTGGCCTGGGTCACGGAATGGCCGAGGAACACCTCCTGGCTGTTGTCGCCGTAAGCGATCATGCCGAGCTTGTCGCTCATGCCCCACTCGGTGATCATCCGCCGCGCCTGGTCGGTCGCCATCTTGATATCGCCGGCGGCGCCGTTGGAGACCTTTTCGGGGCCGAAGATAATTTCCTCGGCCGCACGGCCGCCCATCGCCATGGTGAGCTCGGACAGCAGCTTCGACTTCGACTTCGAGTAGCGGTCGCCCTCCGGCA
>DATJUL010000472.1:0-2095 GCA_035502295.1 Allostellaceae bacterium
CGCCGCGACACAAGCCAAGACAAACAAGTCGGTCCAATTCCCGGCGGCGGCCTGCGCCGGCAGCCACATCGCGCTGGTGTCCGGCGGGGCACGCTGGAGCACCGCACCCGAGCGCAGGAAATCGAACCGCGACATCGTGCCGATCGACAGGATCGCCAAAAACTGCACGCAGATCACAAAGCCGGCGCCGACGACGGCGGCGAGAATCTGCGCCACCAGCCGCGTCCGCTTCGGCCCGATCGCGGCAAACAGCAGTACCGTCGCCGCGGCGGACAACGCGACGGCGGCCATCGCCAGCGCCGCCATGACGCCGTAGGCCGCGAGCCAGTGCGCGCCGCCGCGCCACGCCAGGACATCGATCGCCGGCGCGCCCAGCACCAGCGACATGCCCATCACCGAGCCGGCCATCGCGCCGATGCGCACGGCGAACAGGCGGCTCGACGAGGCCGGCGACGACAGCACGAGATCGATGTCGCCGCGCGCATAAAACGCCCGCGTCACGCTTTCCATCGCCTGCGACAGCATCAGCGAGCCGTAGAGCAGCAGCGTCCCGCCGATGACGAGGAGCGTATGGCGGTCGGGCGGCCGCGCCCAGTCGATGGAACGCGGCAGCGTCACGTCGGCGAGGCCGTGCATCAGCAGCACGACGACGGCGAGGCCCACCGCCCCGATCGCCCAATGCCGGCTGTGCCCGCCCGACAACAGCCACACCCAATCGCGCCATGCCAGACGCAGTTCATGCCGGGCGAACCAGAAAATCGTGCCCGGCGCCGTCACGCCGCGACCGAGCCGGCGCCGCCACGATCGGTCGCGACGAGCGCGAGAAACGTGTCTTCGAGCGTCGCGGAGCCGGCGCCGGCGCGCAGGCGCAGTTCATCCAGCGTGCCTTCGGCGACGAGCCGGCCCGCCGCCATGACGCCGACGCGGTCGGCCATGCGCTCGGCAACTTCGAGGATGTGCGTCGTCATGATGACCGAACAGCCGCGGCTCACCCGCTCGCGCAGCATCGCTTTCGCGAGCCGGGCCGACGCCGCGTCGAGCCCGGTGAACGGCTCGTCGAGTATGATCAGGCGCGGCTCGTGGACCAGCGCGCCGGCCAGCGCCACCTTCTGCCGCATTCCTTTCGACAGCCCCTCGCAGCGTTCCGCGGCGTGCGGCGCCAGGCCGAGCACGCCCAGCAGCTCGCCCGCCCGCGCCGCGGCCGCGGCCGGCGCGACGCCCCACAGACCGGCGACGAAATGGAGATACTCGGTGGGGGTCAGCCGGTCGTAGATCATCGGCTCGTCGGAGAGCCATGCCATCAGCCGCTTGGCGCCGACCGGGTCGGCGAGCGCGTCGATGCCGAACACCGAGACCGAGCCGCGATCCGGCCGCAACAGACCGACGATCATGCGCAGAGTCGTCGTCTTGCCGGCGCCGTTCGGACCCAGCAGCACATAGAATTCCCCGAGGCGCACGCGCAGCTCGAGGCCTTCGACCGCCGGCCGGTCGAACGTCTTGGCGAGATCATGGATTTCGAGCGCAAATTGGCGCGATGTCTGGGCCATGGCTCCCCGGCGCGGCGGCCGCAGGCTGGCGCCCCGCGAGGAAACCTACCTACGCGCGGGAACGTTCATTAAGCCTTAACAAGCCGCGCGCCGAACGGCACGGTACGTCAACCGGCCGCCAGCTTCTGGCGCAGCTGCGCGATCAGACCGGCGACGCCGCCGCTGCGCTGGATGACGGACGCGAATTCGTCGCGCTCCGTCACCGCCATGCTGACGCCGCCGACATAAACGTCGGTGATCCTGTAGCCCATCGGGGTCTCGGTCACATACCAATCGATGGCGATCGCCTGACCGCTCTGCTCGACGATCTGACTGGTCACGACGGTTTCGTCGCCGTCCGGGCGGGCGTCCACGACGCGGAACGGCTCGCCGGCATATGCCCCGAGACGAGCGCTGTAGGCGCGCACGATGTATTCCTGGAACAGGCGCATGAACTCCTGCCGCTCATCCGGCGTCGCGACCCGCCAGTAGCGCCCGAGCACGAAGCGGGCGATTTCGGGCACGTCGAAATCCTCGCGGAACAGCACGCGGAAGCGCGCGAGCCGCTG
>DATJUL010000473.1:0-3041 GCA_035502295.1 Allostellaceae bacterium
GGCGATGGGCACGTTCATCAGTTCGACGACAAAGATCGTCAACCGCGACACCGGCGAGATCATCATGGGCCGCGTGCCGGCCTATGCGGTCGTCGTGCCCGGCGCGCTGCCCGGCCGCAACCTGCCCGACGGCAGCCCCGGTCCGAGCCTTTATTGTGCCGTCATCGTCAAACAGGTCGATGCGCAGACCCGCGCCAAGACCTCGATCAACGAGTTGCTGCGCGAATGACGGATCGCTGGCTGTACGTTGACCATTTCAGATGGCGTTACCGGCGATCGCCGATTGTCGAGTCCCGCACGATCGCAGCGGCAATACGTCGTTCGTGCCGGGCGCGCAGCTCCGGGTTCGCTTGAGACAGGCACGTATATGAGTAGAAATGGATACGGCTTCTCGGTCCAAACGGCTCCCGGACGATCCCCGAACGAACTGGCGGCCGCGGCACCTAATATCGCCCAGTACGGGTCTTACAGCTATACAACCGTAGAGCAATTGGAGAGCATTCCTGGCGTGACCGTGAATTATCCAACGCATGGTCGAGGCGCTTATCATGGCACCGTCAATGTGCCAAACCCGCCGTCTCCTGATCTGTTCGCGACAATCAGTGGCCAGTTCACCACCGTCCCAAATCCGTATCGCATGCATCCCTGACGGCGCCGGAAGGATGGAATATGCTGAAACTGTATACTGATTTTCAGGCCGTCGATGATGACGGAGCGTGTTTCATATTGAAGCGCGACCAATTAGATGGCGAACATTGCGCTGAAGAAGTTTTGCTTGCAAAAGGAGACCAGGTCATCTTGGACGCCCATGAGGATTTTGAAGTATTAGGGACACTTGATTTTAAGTTTGTTCCTGTACTTGGTCGAGAAACGTGGGTTGCATATCCTGACTGGTCGACACGCCGTCTCAAGGAAGTTGGTTGATGTCGGTCATTGATCCGGTCGAACTTGCCGCTAAACTGATCCGGTGCCCAAGCGTCACGCCACAGGACGAAGGCGCGCTCGGTCTCGTTGCGGCGCGGCTCGAACGGCTCGGTTTCGCGTGTCATCGCCTGGTGTTCGACGATCCCGGAAGCGAGCCGATCGCCAATCTGTATGCCCGTTACGGCAGCGGCCGGCCCAATCTGTGCTTTGCCGGGCATACCGATGTCGTGCCGCCCGGCCCGCCAGAGAGCTGGTCGTTCGCGCCGTTCGCCGGCGAATCGCGCGACGGCGCGCTGTGCGGCCGCGGCGCCGTCGACATGAAGGGTGCGATCGGCGCCTTCATCGCCGCCGCCGGGCGCTTCCTGGCGGCGCGCGGCGACGGCTTTGCCGGCTCAATCAGCCTCTTGATCACCGGCGACGAGGAGGGGGTCGCGGTCAACGGCACCAGGAAAGTGCTGGAGTGGCTGCGGGCGCGCGGCGAGACGCTCGATGCTGCTGTTGTCGGCGAGCCGACTTCGGCCGAGGCGCTCGGCGACATGATCAAGATTGGCCGACGCGGCAGCATGACCGGCCGGCTCACGGTCGAGGGCGTCCAAGGCCACGTCGCCTACCCGCATCTCGCCGATAACGCGGCGCACCGGCTCGTCGCGCTGCTCTCCGCGCTGACGGCCGGCCCGCTCGATGCCGGCACCGAGCATTTTCAGCCATCAAGCCTGCAGGTCACGACGATCGACATCGGCAATCCCGCGACCAACGTCATTCCGGGTCAGGCACGCGCGACGTTCAACATCCGCTTCAACGACCGCTGGTCGAGCGACGCGCTGAAGGCGTGGGTGGCCGAGCGGCTCGCTGCGGCGGGCGGCGCCCGATACCGGCTCGATTGGGCGGTCAGCGGCGAATCGTTCCTCGTGCCGCCGGGGCCGGTCAGCGACTGCCTCGCCGCCGCGATCGCTGCGGTGACCGGCCGCACGCCCGAGCTCGGCACGACCGGCGGCACGTCGGATGCGCGCTTCATCCAAGCCTGTTGCCCGGTCGCCGAATTCGGCCTCGTCGGCCACACCATGCACCAGGCCGACGAACGCGTCCCGCTCGCCGACCTGGCGCAGCTGGCCCTGATTTACGAAGCCTTTCTCGACCGCTTCTTCGCGACCGGCGGGATTGCTTCGCTGCGCTCGCAATGACAGTGAAACCGCCGGGTCATTGCGAGGAGCGGAGCGACGATGCAATCCGTCGCGGGTGAGGCCGGCGGGAATGGCATCGGCGGCGTGGAGCGAGGTGCGGCTGGCGCTCGGCGGCGCGCTGCGGCTGGCGATCGGCGACCGCCGCGGCCTGCGCTGTTTCGATGCGTCGATCGACGGGTTCTGGCGCTCGTTCCGCGCCGCCGCGATCTGCTACCCGCTCTACCTGTTCCTGCTGGCGCTCAGGATCAGCCACGCGCAATGGCAGCAATCGGGCGTCGCGACGATCCTTGTCGTCGAGACGATCGATTACGTCGTTTCCTGGGTCATTTTTCCGCTGGTGATCCTGCCGCTGTGCGGCTGGCTGCGGCGCGACGATCGCTTCCTCGCGTTCATGGTCGCCTACAACTGGTCGCAGGTGCCGCAGACCGCGCTGTTCGCGGTCATCGGCATCGACGGGCTGACCGGCCTGTTGTCGCCGGGATCGCTGCCCGGCGCCGAATTTGTCGCCGCGCTCGCGACAATGGTCTACGAGTGGTACATCGCGCGGGTCGCGCTGGCGGTCGGCGCCGCGCCGGCGGTACTCATCGTGGTGATCGACCTCCTGCTCGGCACCACGCTCGCCCGGCTCGCCGAGGCGCTCTATTAGGGCGTGCCGTCGGTGGCAATCAGTTCGTAGGCGACAGCGACGAGCGCGAGGCCTTCGGCCGGCGCGGTCGGGCCGCCGGCGCGGCGGTCGCGGGCGGCGATCGCGCGCGCGACATCCTCGGGCCGCCAGCGCCCGCTGCCGACCAGTTTCAGCGTGCCGACCATGTTGCGCACCTGATGATGCAGACACGAGCGCGCCCGCGCGTTGACGTGGATTTCCTCGCCTTCCCGCGTCACGTCGAGCGCATCGAGCGTCTTCAGCGGCGACTTCGCCTGGCACTGCGAATCGCG
>DATJUL010000474.1:0-6605 GCA_035502295.1 Allostellaceae bacterium
GTTGGCGACGTTGCCGCCGATGCCGTCGATCGAGCCGCGATGCGTCGCGACGACGATGTCGCAATGGCTGCGGAAGCGCCCGGCCGGCAGATCGGCGTAGCGAATGCGCCGGCTGCCGCGCCACAGGCACACGAGATCGCCGGGCCGCGGCGCATAAAGCTGCGGCGGCTCGGCGACGATCGCCAGATCGTGGCGCTCGCCCAGCGCCTCCTGTTTGGCGGCGTTGATGTAGTCGGCATGCAGCGGCGAATAGGGAAAACGGTGCCCCGCTCCGGCCATCCGCATCACATAGTCGATGAACACGGCCGACCAGGCGTAGCGCGCGTCCAGGCTGGCGGGGAAGATGGACCCGTCCCGGTCATGCTTGCCGGTGATGCCCTGGTCGGGCGAGCCCATGCCCAAGCCCTGCCACCAGTAGTCGCCGACCCGCTGCCACAGTCCGGGCGCGCGCTCGGCATCATACGGCAATTGCTCGCCAGCCGTGACGACCGGTGCGCCGAACAGACGCCACTCGCGCAGCGCAATCTGCACCGCCGCGTTGCGGGAGAACGGCTGGTAGGGCCAGCGCGCATAGGGCGGGATATGGATATCGTCCGGCACGGCAGGGCGCGGGACGACCGGCGGCACCAGCGGCGCGCAGCCCGCCATGGCGAGCGCCGCTGCCAGCCCGACAAGGCCGCGGATTCGTTGCCGCAAGTGCCGCGCCGTCCCGATGCCGCTTCGGCGCCGCGCTCTAGAATCCGTAAAGCCGCGCCGGGTTGTCGACCAGGATCTTGCGGCGGATCGCCGCGGTGCGGGTCCATGACGGCAGCCGGTTCAGCGCCACGCCATCGTCGATGTCGTAGAACGGCGCGACCTCCTCGAGCGCCTTGCCGGGCGGCGCGGCATGCGGATGCGGCCAATCGCTGCCCCACAGCAGGCGATCGGGGTTGGCGGCGATCAGGGCGCGGGCGAACGGCGCCATGTCGTCGTAAGCCGGCGCCCGATCCGAACTGCGATAAGCGGCCGACAGCTTGACATAGGTGTGGCCGGCGGCGACCAGCGCCAAGAGCTCGGCAAAGCCCGGCTGATCGACACCGTCTTTCGCCTGGGCGCCGCCGAAATGGTCGAACACGATCGGCACCGGCAGCCGCGCCACCTCCTCGCTCAACCGCGCGATGACCGACAGCCGCGTATAGACCTGGACGTGCCAGCCGAGCGCCGCGACCCGCGCCACCGCGGCGGCAAGGTTGCGCCGCGCCGCATCGGGGTCGGTTTCGCCGGCGGTTTCGAGATTGACGCGGACGCCGCGAATTCCCGCCCGGTGCATCTCGTCGAGCGCCGCGTCGGAGGTCGCCTCGTCGATGACCGCGATCCCGCGGGCGCGCTCGCCCAGCCGCCGCATGCCGTCGAGCGTGCAGGAATTGTCGCTGCCGTAAACGCTCGGCTGCACGATGACAACGCGCGACAGGTGCAGAGTGTCGAGCAGTTGCGCGAGTTCCGCGGCGCTCGCCGGTGGCGGGGTGTAACTGCGGGCGGCGGCAAAGGGGAACGCGGCGGCGGCGCCGAACACATGCACGTGGCAGTCGCAGGCGCCGCCCGGAACCGCAAAGCCGACGGCGGTGCGCGGCTGCGACGCCTCTGTCGTGCGCGCGGTCTCGGCGGCGGGCGCGGCGCGCGGCGACAGCCGGCGGCGCGCGCCGTCTTCGCCCCGGCGCGCGGGTTCCTCGGCGCGCCACAGCGCGATGCCGCCGGTCAGCCCGTCGCTGTTGGGGACAATCCGCACATCGGCCGGCAGCGTGAAATCGATGTGCTTGGCATTGCCGCCGCCGATGTAGAGATGATCGAAATTCACCAGCCGGCGCACGATGTCGATGATCCGCTCGACCCGCTTGTTCCACTTCTTCTTGCCGATTTTTCGGAAGGCGGCGTTGCCGACATACTCGTCATACGTCTTGTCGCCGCGCACCGGATGATGCGCCAGTTCGAGATGCGGCATGATCCGCCCGTTATAGAAGATCGACGTGCCGGCGCCGGTGCCGAGGGTCAGCACCATCTCGACCCCGTCGCCCTCGATCGCGCCGAAGCCCTGCACATCGGCGTCGTTCATGACCCGCACCGGCTTGCCCCAGCGCTCGGCGAGCGCGGTCTGCAGATCGAAATCGCTCCACAGCGCGGTCCCCAGATTGGGCGCGGTCAGTACGCGGCCGTCGCGCACCGCACCGGGAAAACCGACCGAGGCACGGTCGAACGGCCCGAGACTCGGGGTCGCGCCGTCGATCGCCGCGACGAGCACGTCAGGTGCGACCGGCTTCGGCGGGGTCGGCACGCGCACCCGTTCGCCGAGGATCTGGCCGGTCGCATCAAGCAGCGCGAGCTTGATGCCGGTGCCGCCGATATCGACGGCCAGGGTGCGGGGATCGTCCATCGTGGCCTCCGGTCGCGGGCAATGCGCGCCACGATAGCGCACCCCGCGCGCTGCGGCCACTCGCCTCAGCGGCGGGCGGCAACCGCCGTTATCTGCTATAAGCGCGCCTCGGCGAACCGATGAGCCGGCCCGCGATGCGGCGTCTTCCGTCATTCCTCACGGTCCTGTTGCCGGCGGCCATCGCGCTGACGCACGCCGCCGCGGCCGCGCTTCCCGATCCCGTCGAGGCGCAACTTGTCGCCGAACGCAGCGCCCTGGCACCGGGGGAGACGCTGTCGGTCGATCTGCATCTGCGGATCGCGCCGGGCTGGCACATCTACTGGCGCAATCCGGGCGATTCCGGTCTGCCGACGGCGCTCGCCTGGAAGTTGCCGCCGGGCTTCCGCGCCGGTGCGATCGAGTGGCCGGCGCCGCACCGCTTTGTCGTCGGCGCAATCGGCAATTACGGCTATGCCGGGTCGGCCGATCTGCTGGTGCCGATCGCCGCGCCGAAGGATTTGCGCCCCGGCGGCATGGCGCATCTCGCCGCCACCGCCTCATGGCTCGTCTGCGCGCAGATCTGCATCCCCGGCACGGCCCAACTGGCGCTCGACCTGCCGGTCGCGGCCGCTCCCGTCGCGCCCGATCCGGCGGTCGGCGCACGCTTCGCGAAAATCCGCGAGCGGCTGCCGCTTCCGGCCGATTTCGCCGTCCGGGCCGAGGCTTCGCGCGCGACTCTGCTTCTATCGCTGCCGCCGGCGGCGATTGCCGGTATCGCCCGGCCGACCGCAGCATTCTTCCCGTTCGCGGCGGATGTCGTCGACGCGGCGGCCGCCATCCAATCCGAGCGGCGCGATGGCGGGCTCGATCTTGTGCTGAAGCGCATGACCGGCCCGACCGCGCGGCTGCCGGCGACGCTCGCCGGCGTTGTCGTGGTGCGCGGCGATGACGGCGCCCGCCGGGCCTATGCGATCGCCGCGAAGCCGCGGCCGATGCCGGAAGCCGCGGTGCCGCCGATCGGCTGGGCAGAGGCGCTGCTGCTCGCCTTTCTCGGCGGCGCGCTGCTCAACCTGATGCCCTGCGTGTTTCCCATCCTGGCCCTCAAGCTGCTCGGCTTTACGATCTCGGTGCATCGCTCGGAAGAGCGGCGGCACGCGATCGCCTATGCCGCCGGGATCATCGTCAGCTTTGCCGCGCTCGGCGGCCTGCTGTTGCTGTTGCGCGCCGGCGGCGCCGCGATCGGCTGGGGGTTCCAGTTGCAGTCGCCGATCGTCGTCGGAGTGCTCGCCTATCTCTTGTTTGGGTTGGGGCTGAGCCTGTCCGGGGTGGCGGATTTCGGCGTCGGCCTCGGTGGCATCGGCAGCCGCTTTGCCGACCGCGCTGGCCTGGCCGGCGCCTTTGCGACCGGCGTCCTGGCGGCGGTCGTCGCGACCCCGTGCACCGCGCCGTTGATGGGAACGGCGCTGGGGTTTGCGCTGATCGCGCCGGCGCCGCTGGCGGTCGCCATAATCGTCGCGCTCGGCGCCGGGCTTGCCGCGCCGGTCGTGCTGGCGGCCCTGGTGCCCGGCCTCGCCCGGCTCTTGCCGCGGCCCGGAAGGTGGATGCTGTGGTTCAAGCAGCTCCTGGCGTTTCCGCTCTATGCCTCGGTCGCGTGGCTGATCTGGGTGTTACTGCAGGAAGTGACGCCGGCGGCGGCGTTTCTGGCGCTGGTCGGGCTGGTCGCGGTCGGCTTCGCGGTGTGGGTCTACGGCCGCACCCGCACCGAGCCGCCCGTCGCCCGCCGCCTCGGCATCGGGCTCGCCGCAGCCGGCATGGCCGCAGCGCTGGCGCTGGCGGCGATGCTGACGCCGGCGGCGGAGAATGCGGCGGCATTGCCCTCCGACCCGCACGGCATCGCCTACCAGCGCTTTGCGCCGGCGCGCCTCGACGCGCTGCTCGCCGCGCACAAGCCGGTCTTCGTCAACCTGACCGCGGCCTGGTGCATCACCTGTCTCTTCAACGAGCGGACGACGCTCGACAGCCCCGAGGTGCGCCGCGCCTTTGCCGCGCGCGGCATCGTCGCGCTGAAGGGCGACTGGACCCGACAGGACCCGCAGATCACCGCGTTCCTAGAGAAATTCGGGCGCAGCGGCGTGCCGCTCTATCTTTTCTACAGCGCCGGCGGCAGGCCGACGATCCTGCCGCAGATCCTGACCGAGCGCGAAATCCTCGCCGCCATCGATCGCGGGTGACTCAGGGAGCACGATTTTCCGGGCCGCGCCGCTGCTCCCGGCTTTGCTTCAGGCGAAAGCTCTCGCCGGGCATTTCCAGGATGTGGGCGTGGTGGGTCAACCGGTCGAGCACCGCGCCGGTCAGTTGCGCCGTGCCGAAGACGTTGATCCACTCCTGGAACGGCAGGCTGCTGGTGATGATCGTCGAACCGCGTTCATAGCGCTGGCTGACGATGTCGAACAGGAGATCGGCGCCGAGCGTCGACAGCGGCGCATAGGCGAGTTCATCGATGATCAGCAGCTTGCAGCCGGCCAGCCGCCGCTGCAGCCGCAAGAGGCGCCGTTCGTCGCTCGCTTCCAGCATCTCATGGACGAGCGAGGCGGCGGTGATGAAGCGCACCGAAAAGCCCTGGCGGCACGCCGCGACGCCCAGCGCAATCGCCAGATGCGTCTTGCCGGTGCCGCTGTTGCCGACGGCGACAACGTTTTCGTTGCGCGCGATGTAATCGCATTTTGCGAGATCGAGGACGGCGCCGCGATCGAGCGCCGGCACGGCGGAAAAGTCGAACGCCGCCAGCTCCTTGACGGCGGGAAAGCGGGCCGCCTTGATGCGCCGCGCGGTGACCTGGCGCTGCCGTTCGCCGAGCTCCATCTCGGCGAGACGCAACAGATAGCGCGACGGATCGAGCCCTTCCTCTGCGAACTGCCGAGCCAGCGGCGCATAATGCGACAGGAAAGTCGGCAGGTTCAGCGCCTTCAGGTGGCGCGCGAGCTGCCGCTCGGCATCGGCCGGGGCGACAGAAGGCGCCGGCGCGGGCGCGCCGGACGGCGCCGCGGCGGGTGCGGCATCGGCCGGGCTGTGCGGCACCGATACGATCTCGGTGACCGGCGCATCCTTGCGCACCAGCAGCGCGCCGGAGAGCTTCGCGTAAGCCATGACCGGCTATGCGGCCGCCCGCACGCCGATTTGCGCCGAGACGCACCGCCACAATTCGGCGATCTCCTGCGCCGACCGGCCGGAGGCGGCGGCTTCCATCACGGTGCGGCCGTCGATCATCGAGGCGGCGTATTCGGTGCGCTGATACAGAATGACCGGCGCCACCCGACCGTGCTCCGACAGCGCCGCGACGGCCTGGGCGGTGATGCCGGCGCGCGGTGCGGCGCCGTTGACGACGAACACAAACGGCTTGCCGGCACGCCGCGCCATCTCAACCGTGCCGCCGGCGGCGCGCAGGTCATGTGGGCTCGGCCGCACCGGAACGACGATCAGATCGGCCATCGCGATGACCTGCTCGATCGCGCCGGTCAGCGCCGGCGGCGTATCGATGATCGCCACGGCCGTGCCGTAGCCGCGCAGTTCGGCAAGGTTGGCGCCGAGTTGTTGCGGCGTCACGACCGCCAAGGCCGGCGTGTCGTCGCTGCGCGCATGCCACCATTCGGCGAGCGAGCCCTGCGGGTCGGTATCGATCAGCACGACCGGCCCGTGGCCGGCGATCCCGGCCCGCACCGCGAGATGCGCGGCGATCGTCGTCTTCCCGGCGCCGCCCTTCTGGCTCGCCACGGCGATGACAAACATCGCCGGAAAGCCACCCGGCGCCGCCTCGACCGGCGGATTGCCGTCGCCGCCCATCGGACCCGCCGCCGCGCGCCGCCGGCCGGCGCCGCGGCGCCGCGCCGTTTCAGGTTCGGGTGTCGCCGCCGCCGCAGGCTCATCGACCGCCGGCACGCTCTCTTCCGACGATGCCGGCGCCGGGTCGCCCGCGCCGATGCGCTGGATATCGGCGATGACGGCCGCCGCCTCGGCCGCCGGCTCTTCGGCGGCGGGATCGCCCGCCGACCGCGGCTCGGCCTCCGCTGTCGGCGCCGCGGCGGGTTCTGCCGCCGGCGGGTAGATTTCGTTCAATACGGCGTCTGCGGGATCTTCAGCCGGCCGCCGCGCGGCCGCCGGCGGCTCGGGCCGCGGCGGCGAGGTTGCCTCGATCAGCGCGGCGCCGGCGGGCTCGCCGGTT
>DATJUL010000475.1:0-3753 GCA_035502295.1 Allostellaceae bacterium
GCCGCCTGGCTGATCGAGCACGGGTTGGCGGTCGAATTGGATTGCACCGCCCCCATCGCGCGGATCAGTTCGCGGGGGCCGCCGCCATAGCCGATGCGCCAGCCGGTCATGCAATAAGCCTTCGAGACGCCGTTGACGGTCAGCGTCCGCTCGTAGAGAAGCGGCTCGACCTGGGCGATCGTGCGGTATTCGAAATCGTCATAGACGAGGTGCTCGTACATGTCGTCGGTCATGATCCAGACATGCTCGTGGCGGCGCAGCACCTCGGCCAAGGCCCTCAGGTCGCGCTCGGTATAGGCTGCGCCCGACGGGTTGGACGGCGAATTGAGGATGAGCCATTTGGTTTTCGGCGTGATCGCCGCGTCGAGATCCTCGGGGCGCATCTTGAAGCCGTTGTTTTGCGGGCAGGCGACCGGCACCGGCTCGCCGTCGCACAGCAGCACCATTTCGGGATAGGACACCCAATAGGGCGCCGGGATCACGACCTCGTCGCCCGGGCTCAGCGTCGCGACGAGCGCATTGTACAGGACCTGCTTGCCGCCGTTCGACACGGTGATCTGCGTCGGATCGTATTTGAGGCCGTTTTCGCGGGCGAATTTTTCGCACACCGCGCGCTTCAATTCGATACGGCCGTCGAACACGGTGTAGCGCGTCTCGCCGCGGCGGATCGCGGCGATGCCGGCCTCGCGAATGTTGGGCGGCGTATCGAAATCAGGCTCGCCTTGGGAGAGCGCGATGACGTTGCGTCCGGCTTCCTTCAATTCGGTGGCCAGCGCGGTGATCGCCATCGTCGGGGAGGGTTTGACGCGGGCAAGACGGTCGGCGAGAAGGCTCATGGCACCATTCCGGGTGGGGAAGTTCATAACCTAACGGCGCCCGGCGCGGCTGTGAAGATGCTGCGGCGCGCGCCGGGCGCTGCGGCTGATTATCGCGACCCGGCACACGGCCAGGCGCGGATGGGGCAGGGGGGCCGCAACGGCTCCTGAGGCCCGCTCGGCCGCGTCGGGCGGCCTTCGTTTTGTCCGGCCGCGGCGCGGCGGCGTGGCTATAATGCGTCGCGACGAGCGCATAGGGGAGATCGGCGATGGCATTCTACGAACTGCGGCAATACCCGGTGCGGCCCGGCAGGATGGCGGAATGGGTCAAATTCATGGAAGAGGAGATCATCCCCTTCCAGGTGGCGAAGGGCATGGCGATCTGCGGCAGCTTCCGCGGCGAGACCGACGACACCGTCTATGTGTGGCTGCGCCGGTTCGAGAGCGAAGCCGAGCGCGAGGCGCAATACAAGGCGGTCTACGAAACCGATCACTGGAAGAACAAGATCGCACCGCGCGTGCCCGACTATCTCGATCGCGAGAAAATCGTCGTGACGCGCATCGTGCCGACCGCCAAATCGACGATGCGATAACCGGCTTAGACCGCCTCGAACCGCGGCTCGGCGGCTGGCGTGTCGGCCGACAGCAGCAAGAAGCTCGCATCCGCGATGCCGTCGTTGCGGAACGAGCGGGTACAGCCGGGCGGGTTGAGGATCAGGTCGAGCGGTCCGAGACGCTGTTCGGCGGCTTCGCCCGCCTCCTCCCGGCCGACCGTCAGCGCGCCGTCGAGCACAAAATAGGCGTCCTCCACGTCGCGAACGTAGCCTTTGACCGCGGCGCCCCTCGGTACATGGATCATGTCCATGCGATAGCCGGCCGGCGGCGCGCCGCCCTCCCCGACATAGGCGAGCCGCGCGAGACCCGATTGCCACGCCGCGCGGCGGTCGGCCCGGCGCACGATGCAGCGGGCAAATTCCCGCTGGCGCGGATCGCCGCTGGCCGCGTCGAAAGCGATGGTGCGGCCGGGCGCGGCGCCAAAGCGGCGGGCGCGCGCGGCGTCGCCGTCCTTCGGATGGCAGACATAGACCGGTGGCTTCGGCGCGCCGCTGCCGACGCTGATCGACATCAGCACCGGTCCGACGCCGTCGTTGCGGAAGCCGTGCGGCCGTTCCTTCTGGTTCAGCACCATGTCGCCCGGGCCGAGCTTTGCTTCGATGACCTCATCGCCCCACATCCAACCGACCGTCAAGACGCCGTCGAGCACGAGAAAATGCTCGACAACCTCGTGCGAATGGCAGGCGGCATAGCAACCGACCGGCTGATGAATGAGGCTCAGCGTGAAGGCGCCGGGCTTCAGCGTGTCGGGATCATCTGCTTTCGGCGAGCCGCCGGCGCCGATATAGCGCATCTGCGCCCGCGCCAGTTCGGCGAAGCCGCGGCTGCCGGGAAACGCATCCCAGTCCCAATTCTTGTCGGTGTGGCGGCCGATCGCGGCGCGCATCGCGCGCTGCAGATCGAGCGAATTGCTGCGGTATGCGGCGGTTGCTGTCATGACGACCCTTCCTGTTCCGCCTGTTATCTGCAGGGAATCTGCAGGCGGCTGACGATCGGAACTTCATGCTGCGAACAAACGTAGCACGGAATTGTGGCCAATTCAGCGTCGACATCACCGTCGCGGCCGACAGCGGTGCTTACGGCAGGCGCGGCAGGATTTGTTCGGTCAGCATCATGAAGGTCTCGTGGCTGAGCGGCGCGCATAACAGATAATCGAGGCCGATCTCGTCGCGCAGCCGGAGGATTTCGTCGAGCACCGCGTCGGGCGTGCCGTGGAGGATCACCTCGCTCATGTAGCGCTCGACCGGGTCGACGTCCGGACGATTGGGATCGGCGATGCCGACCGGGCGATGCTGCGCCCCGAAATACGAGTCGACGATCCATTGCGCACCGCTGCGCGCCACGGCTGCCGCCTCGGCGCTTGTCTTGCCGAGCGCCAGGAGGCGTGCCACGGGCAGGTCGCGGCCGGCGAGCGAGAAGCCGGAAGCCGTGAGGCGCTCGGCATAAAAGCGGCGCTTGCGGCCGATGTCGCGATGCGCCGCGTGCGGGTCCAACAGGATCGAGAAGCCGCGCCCGGCGGCCCATTCGATCGCCGGATCGGAGGTCGCGGCCATCCACACCGGGGGATGCGGCAGCTGCAACGGCTTCGGCAGCACTTCCACGCCGTCGAAGCGGAAATGCGCACCTTCGTAGACGAGCTTCTCCTCGGTCCAGGCGCGCAGCACGATCTCGACCGCCTCATGAAACCGCGCGGTGCTTTCCTCCGGCGGCACGCCGAAATTATCGAATTCGACACGGGCAAAGCCGCGACCGGCGCCCCAATTGACCCGCCCGCCGGACAACACATCGAGCAGCGCGACCTCCTCGGCGAGCCGCAGCGGGTGATAGAACGGCGCCAACGACACGCCGGTGCCGATGCGCAGCCGCGTCGTGTGCGCGGCGGCGAGCACCCCCATCATGTGCACCGACGGGCAGACGCTGAAGCTGCTGAAATGGTGCTCGGCGAGCCACACCGCATCGAAGCCGCTCTGGTCCATGATCTCGATGCGCCGCAGCGCGCGCTCATAGACCTGGGGCAGCGCGGTGCGCCGCTCGGGCCAGCTGAAGAACTGCAGTACCCCGAGCTTCATCATCATTCCCCCCAGCCGAGAAACAGCCCGATGTCGCCCGGCTTGCCGTCGGGAAAATCGAGGATGCGCGCGACGAGGTGAAAGCCGCGCGGCTTCAATCCGCTCTCCCAACGCCTGTAGAGTTCGGCCGCTTCGCCGCGCAGCGTCGCCGGCCACTCGGGCAGCGCCGAATTGATCGCGCGGCCGCCGTCGGCGCACAGATCGCTCGGAAAGCGCAGCAGCATGAAGTCGCGTTCGCCGTGTTCGGCGGCCTC
>DATJUL010000476.1:0-3224 GCA_035502295.1 Allostellaceae bacterium
GACCATGCCGCCCGAACTGGTGCCGACCAGCGCGACATCCGTGAGGTCTTCGTAGAACAGGAGCTGGGCGATCTCGTCGGCCTGGCTCTCGACCGTGATGCCGGGCCGCACGTGCACCTTGCGCTCGCCGCAGCCGTCGAGCGAGGGCGCGTAGACGCGGTGCCCCTGGGCGCGCAGCCGGTCGGCCACTCTCTGCCAGATCCAGCCGCCCTGATAAGAGCCGTGCAGCAACACGAAATTCGTCATTTTCCCTGGCCTTTCTTTCACACTCCTTGACTCGCCGTGGTCATTGCGAGCGGAGCAAAGCAATCCCGTTCCGAACCCTCTGCTGGATTGCTTCGTCGCTATGCTCCTCGCAATGACGAGATTGCTGGCTCGATCAGTTTCCGCCGGTCACGTCGATCGTGACGCCGGTCACGAAATCGGCGTCGGACGAGGCGAGAAAGCAGATCACCCTCGCCTGATCGACCGGCTCGGCGACGCGGCGCAGCGGCACGTGGAGGATCGCCGCCTGCCGGTCCTCCGGGCTGGTCTGTTCCCAGCGCGGGCGCAGCCGTTCGCTCAAGGTCAGGCTCGGCGCGATCGCGTTGATATTGATGCCGAAGGGGCCGAGTTCGAAGGCAAGCTTGCGGGTGAACGCGATGATGCCGCCCTTCGCCGCGGCATAGGCGCTGCTGCTCGTCTCGCTGAGGCCGCGGCCGGCGATCGACGCCAGATTGACGATCTTGCCGCTTTGCTGCCGCTTCATGACCGGCACGACCGCGTGGGTGAACAGAAACGTGCCGGACAGGTTGAAATCGATCAGTTGCCGCCATTCGGCGAAGGTCAATTCATCGACCGGCGCGCCGGATTTGGCGATGATCGTGCTGCCGCCGACCGCGTTGACGAGGATGTCGATATGGCCGAATGCCTGCGCGACCGAGGCAACGGTCGCCTCGACCTCGGCGGCGTCGAGCGCGTTGCAGAGGCGCCGGTGCGCCCGCCCGCCGGCCGCGCCCAGCGCTGCGACGGTGCGGTCGAGCCGTTCCTCGTGGTTGTCGACGGCGACGACGATGGCGCCCTCGCGCGCCATGATGTCGGCCGTCGCGGCGCCGATGCCGCTCGCCGCGGCGGTGATCAGCGCCACCTTGTCCCGAAAGCGCATGCTTCCCCCATTTCTCATCGACCCGCCGGGATGGCTTCGCTGCGCTCGCGATGACAGCGGAACCGATTGTCATTGCGAGGAGCGCGGCGACGACGCAATCTCGATCCGGCGAGTGAATTCCGCCGAGGGTCACGGCAGACAGCAGCACGGAGGGGCGCGCGATGCAACTCGGGATTCACCTGCCGCAGGCCGGCAGCCAGGCGACGCCGGAATTGATCCGCCGCCACGCGATCCGCGCCGAGGCGCTCGGCCTCTCGGATGTCTGGGTCAGCGAGCACATCATCGTGCCGCGCGACCAGTTTCCGCGCTCGCCGTTGTTCTACGACCCGCTCATGACGCTCTGTTGGGTCGCCGCGGTGACCGAGCGGGTGCGGCTCGGCACCAGTGTCATTGTGCTGCCGATGCGCCACCCGCTGCCGCTCGCGAAGGAGCTTTCGACCTTGCAGAACCTGTCCGGCGGGCGGCTCATCCTCGGCGTCGGGGTCGGCTGGCTGGAGGCCGAATTCAAGGCGCTCGGCGCGCCGTTTCACGAACGCGGCCGGCGCATGGACGAGGGCATCGCGATGATGCGGGCGGTATGGTCGGAGGACCCGGTGACGTTCGAGGCGCGCCATATCCCGGCCGAAATCCGCGGCCTGACGATGCTGCCGCAGCCGATCCGCCCGATCCCGATGTGGCACGGCAGCCGTTCCGAGCCGGCGCACCGCCGCACCGTCAGGATCGGCGACGGCTGGCACGGCACCGGCACCCCGGAGGATGTCCGGCCGATCGTCGCCCGGCTGCGCCGCGACCGCCCGGAGCCGGCGTTCACGATTTCGGTCCGCTCGCACTGGGACGGCCGGGACCGCGGCATGATGACGGAGCGCCTCGCGGCCTTTGCCGAGGCCGGCGTGCAGCACGTCATGGTGCACCCGCAGGACCGCGAGGTGGACGATTGGGACAGCGTCATCGACGCCGTCGGCCGCCTCGCCGCCGCGCATTAGCCGCGCGCGCTCAATCGCTGGCGTCGCAACCTTCGCCGATGCTGAGTTCGGCATGCACCAACGCGCGGATCAGCCGGTCGCCCGAGGGCGGGATGCCGAGATAGCGGCTCGGGCGTCGCGCCAGGCCGCACCAGAAGCGCTCGTCGGCGAATTCCATCGCCGGACAGGGCGGCGCGGCGTCGGCGATGAATTCGATCGCAAGCGGGCACAGCGCAACGGCGCAGCACAGCCCGCAGCCGTTGCACGACGCTCCTTCGGGTGGCTTTCGCGGCGGGCCGGCCGCTCGCACCATCGCCTGCTCCCGCGCGCGGCGGTCGCGCGCCGGCGCAGATTAGCAGCAATCGCGGCGGGCGCCCTGCCCCGCCGACGCGGCATTTGCGCGCTGCGAGCCCGCCCGATCCACTCCATGCGCATCATAAAGTCGCATCTTCGTACATGACAAACGAGAACCGGCTCATCTAACGTGATCGGCGCAGCCGTTTGGCGGCTGCAGGCGCGGCATGGCGGACAACCCGCCGTCGTACATTAACCAAAATGAGGCCGGCATCGTTTCGGCCTCGGGAGGAATTGCCATGCTTCAGGTGCTGGAACAGCAGCAGAAATTAACAATAAACCAGTGGAAAATATTTGCTGCTGCGACGATCGGCGACATGCTCGACTTTTTCGACTTCTTTCTGATCAGCATCATTCTCGCGTTCATCGTCAAGCCGTGGCACCTGACGTTTGGCGAAGCCGGCGCGATCCTGTTGGCCTCGGGCATCGCAGCGCCGTTCGGCTCGTCGTTCTGGGGCTGGGTATGCGACAAGATCGGCCGCCGCAAGGCGATGATCCTGACCGTGCTGAACTTCTCGATCCCGACCGGGTTGATGGCGCTGGCGCCGGAGGGGCACTGGATTTTCCTGATGGTGTGCCGCGTGTTTGTCGGCCTCGGCGTGACCGGCCTTTATGCGGTCGATATCATCGTCGTGCAGGAATTCGTGCCGGCCTCGAAGCGCGGCTGGGTCACCGGCATCACGACCTCGCTGTTGCCGGCGGGGCTGCTGCTCGGCGGGCTGGTCGGCAAGTATCTGGCGCATGACATCGGCTGGCGCGGCGTC
>DATJUL010000477.1:0-7579 GCA_035502295.1 Allostellaceae bacterium
CGCGCCGGCGTGCCGGCCGGGGTGTGCCAGAACGCCGAGGACCGCGTCGATTACGACCCGCAGCTGCGTCACCTCAACTGGCTGACCGAAGTGACCGGCAGCAAGATCGGCACCTGGCCGATCTACGAATTGCCGATGAAAATGAGCAAGACGCCGCCCTATATCGGCGGCATCACCAACCGCGGCGCACCGTGCTATGGCGAAGACAATCACTGGGTCTTGACCGAGATCCTGGGCCGCTCGCCCGCCGAAATCGAACGCCTCGCCGAGGAAGGAGTCATCTGATGAGCGATGCCAAACTCGCGCCGAACCTGCCGCAATGGATGGTCGACCACGCCAATCGCTACATGTCGAGCGGCGGCGCCGACGGGCATCTCTACAAGGCCAACCCGCCGGGTTACGGCGAGCGGCTCGTGCCGTCGCTGTTGTTGACGACGACCGGCCGCAAATCGGGCGAGAAATTCATCTTCCCCTTGTATTATGGCGAGACCGGCAACGGCGGCTACCTCATCGTCGCCTCGAAGGGCGGCGCGCCATAGCATCCCGGTTGGTACAAGAACCTTGTCGCCGATCCGGAGGTCGAGGTGCAGGTCGGCACCGTCAAGGTGAAGGCGCGCGCACGCACCGCGACCGGCGCCGAGCGTGCGCGCCTGTGGGCAAAGGCGCTGGAGTTCTGGCCGCCCTACGCCGACTACCAGAAGAAGACCGAGCGCGAGATTCCCGTCGTCGTGCTCGACCCGGTTGCTTAACCAGCGGGATTGCTTCGCTGCGCTCGCAATGACTGTAACGGATTGTCATTGCGAGGGGCGCAGTGACGAAGCAATCTCTACTCAGCTATTGAAGGAGGGATTCCCATGCCGTTTTACCAGAGAGGCGACGTTCGCATCCGCTATGAAGAGGCCGGTTCCGGCTTTCCGCTGCTGGTGACGCCCGGCGGCGGCCTCAATTCGCGGGTCAGCAACTGGCCGACCGCCGTCATCAACGCGATGGAGGAATTCAAGGGTGATTTCCACTGCATCACCATGGACCAGCGCAACGCCAATGGCGGCGAGTCGACCGGTCCGGTGCAGGTCGACAACCCGTGGGACGCGTTTGCTGACGACCAGTTGGGGTTGATGGACCATCTCGGCATCCGCGAATTCTTTTATATGGGCTACTGCATCGGCGGCTGCTTTGCCGGCAAGCTGTTGCAGCGGGCGCCCCACCGCGTCGTCGCCGCCGTTTTCTGCCAGAGCGTCGGCCACCGGCCGGAAGACCCCAATGTCATGTATCGCCATGGCCACGAGAACTGGGTCCCCGACTTCACCAAGCGGCGGCCCGACGTGACGATGGAGACGATCGAGAAATACCTGCACAACCTCTATCGCGTACAGCCTGACTTCTTATACAGCGTGTCGCGCGACTTCATCAATAACTGCCCGACGCCGATGCTTGTCTTGCCAGACGACGTGCCGGCACATCCGCTGCAGACCTCGATCGATATCGCCTCGCTCGCGCCCAACGCCGAGATCACGGTCTATCCGTGGCGCGAGCCGGCTGAACTGAAGGCGCGCACGATCGACCGCGTGCGCCGTTTCCTCAAATCGCATGTGCCCATGCGCGCCGCCGCGCAGTGATCACAACACGACATTGTTCACCGCGCCCATTCGCGTCATGGCCGGGCTTGACCCGGCCATCTACGAACGAGACACCATGGATGCCCGGATCAAGTCCGGGCATGACGATCGTCGGGCGATTTTGAGGGAGAAATACCATGCCGTTCTATCAACGAGGCAATGTCCGCATTCATTACGAAGAGGCCGGGTCGGGGTTTCCGCTGATGGTCATTCCCGGCGGCGGGCTCAATTCGACGATCGCGGGTCTCAAGACGAGCCACCCGTTCAACCCGCTCGACGAGTTCGCCCGCGACTGCCGCGTCATCGCCGCCGATCTGCGCAACGCCAACGGCGGCGAATCGAGCGGCCCGGTGGAAATCGACCGGCCGTGGGACGCCTATACCGACGATCATCTCGGGCTGATGGACCATCTCGGCATCAAGGAGTTCATCGTGCTCGGCTTCTGCATCGGCGGGCCGTTCATCTGGAACCTCATCAAGCGCGCGCCCGGCCGCGTTGTCGCGGGCGTCCTGACGCAGCCCTCCGGCTTCCGCCCGACGATGCCCGACCTGTTCTACCAGAACAACATCAAGGGGTGGGCGCCGCAGCTCGTCGAACGCCGGCCCGAGGTCACGCTGGCGCAGGCGAGCCAATTCCTCGAAAACATGTACCGCAAGAATGCCGATTTCGTGTTCACGGTCAGCCGCGACTTTGTGCGCGCCTGCAAGACGCCGGTGCTGATCCTGCCCGACGATGTGCCGGCGCATCCCTACGCGGTGGCGATGGAGAGCGCGCATCTGGCGCCCAATGCGCAGGTGAGCCTCTATCCGTGGAAGGCGAACCCCGAGCAGATTCAGCTCGCGCTGCGCCACATCGGCACGTTCCTCAAGGCCAATCGGCCGGCGGCGGCGGTGCGGCCGCTGGCGGCGGCCGCGCAGTAGGCGGTTCCCCGCGACCGGACCGTGGACACCGGCCTTCGCCGGTGTGACGCGGCCGGGTGAAGGGTTACTTCGCGGCGGCGAGGCGGCTGGCGGCGCCGATGCCGTTGCCGCCGCCCCGCTGCTGCCGCTCGCGCTTCAGCGCCTCGGCGATCTCGAACGCCAGTTCCAGTGCCTGGCTGGCGTTGAGGCGCGGGTCGCAATGCGTCAGGTAGTTCTGCGCGAGGCCCGCTTCGCTCAGCCCCTGGCCGCCGCCGAGGCACTCGGTGACGTTCTGGCCGGTCAATTCGAAATGCACGCCGCCGGCATGGCTGCCTTCGGCCGCATGCACCGCGAAGGCGCCGTGCACCTCGTCGAGGATGCGGTCGAAGACGCGCGTCTTATAGCCGGTCGATGAGGTGATCGTGTTGCCGTGCATCGGGTCGATGCACCACACGACCTGCCGCCCCTCGCGCTTGACGGCGCGGATCAGCGGCGGCAACCGCGCGGCGACCTTGTCGGCGCCCATGCGGGTGATCAGCGTGAGCCGCCCGGCCTCGTTTGCGGGGTTGAGTTTGTCAATGAGGCGCAAGAGGTCGTCCGGCTCGAGGCTTGGCCCGCATTTCATGCCGATCGGGTTTTTGATGCCGGCGAGGAACTCGGCATGCGCGCCGTCGGCCTGGCGGGTGCGGTCGCCCAGCCAGACCAGATGCGCCGAACAATCGTACCAGTCGCCGGTCGTCGAATCGACGCGGGTCAGCGCTTCCTCATAGGCGAGAAACAGCGCCTCGTGCGACGTGTAGAACTCGGTCTCGCGGATCTGCGGGGTCGTCTCCGAGGTCAGGCCGCAGGCCGCCATGAAGTCCAGCGTCTCGGTGAGCCGGTCGGCGAGGGCCTGGTAGCGCTCGCCCTGGGGGCTGTCGGCGACAAAATCCTGGTTCCACGCGTGCACCCGGTGCAGGTCGGCATAGCCGCCCTGGGCAAACGCGCGCAGCAGGTTGAGCGTCGCAGCGGATTGGCTGTAGGCCTGCACCAGGCGCTGCGGGTCGGGTTCGCGCGCGCCGGCATCGAAATCGAGGCCGTTGATGATGTCGCCGCGGTAGGAGGGCAAGCTCACGCCGTCCTGCGTCTCGGTTTCGGACGAGCGCGGTTTGGCGAACTGGCCGGCCATGCGGCCCAGTTTGACGACCGGGCAGCCGGCGCCGTAGGTCAAGACGACCGCCATCTGCAACAACACCTTGAACGTGTCGCGGATGTTGTCGGGGTGAAACTCGGCAAAGCTCTCGGCACAGTCGCCGCCCTGCAACAGAAACGCCCGGCCGGCCGCGACATCGGCCAGCCGCGCCTTCAGCCGCCGTGCCTCGCCGGCGAAGACCAGCGGCGGGAAACGCCGCAGCGTTTCCTCGACGCGGCCCAGCGCCGCCTCGTCGGCATAGCCGGGAACCTGGCGGATCGGCAGGCCGCGCCAGCTCTGCGGAGTCCATTGCGGCGACATCATCGGTCTCCCCGCCGGCCAGCGCGGCATATCGAAATTAATTTCGGCATCGTCAGACCTCCTCCTCTGGAGGCCGCCCGCTGGTCGCGACATTCGCAGGCAATGATGCCAGAAACGCGAAAGCCGCCAGGCAGTGGCGGCTTTCGGGTGAAACGCAGGTGCGCGATCCTAGGCCGCCGTCAGATACCGGCAGTACCAAAATCGCGCGTCATGGCGGGCGTGCGTTGCCATGCCCGGAGGCTAGCGGCAGCCGGCCCCGCGCGCAAGCATTTTGCGCGCGGCGTCCGCGCCAGACAGCGACTGCGTGCGATCGGCAGCGGCTAGCCGCGCCCCCGCACTTCGTAGTAGATGTCCGCGCCACCGAGTCGCGCGGGCCGCACTCTCGCCGCCGTGGTAGGGTGCCGGCCGCCGGTGGACGGCGCAACCCCAGCGCGGCCTGCGCATCACGGGTGAATAACGACGGGGGTTGGTCGGTTCGTCGGTCGGACCCGTCAGTCACATAGCGAGGAGGATGGGAGAATGTTGAGCAAATCGCGGATTGCGGCCGTGGCGGCGAGCCTCGTGCTCGCCCCGGCAATGGCCGGACCGGCGGCCGCCCAGGCGGGTGTGCAGGTCGGCACGCTGACCTGCAACTCGGCCGGCGGCTGGGGCTTCATCTTCGGCTCGACGCGGGCGCTGGCCTGCACCTTCGCCGGCCCCGGCCGGGTCGCCTATTACCGCGGCGAGATCTCGAAATTCGGCGTCGATATCGGCTACACGGCGGGCGGCGTCCTGGTCTGGACCGTCGTCGCGCCGACCGCCAACCTGGGCGCCGGCGATCTCGCCGGAACCTATGTCGGCGGCACCGCCAGCGCCACGGTCGGCGTCGGGGTCGGCGCCAATGCGCTGATCGGCGGCTCGGGCAACCATGTCACGTTGCAGCCGGTCAGCATCGAAGCCAACCGCGGTCTCAATGTCGCTGCCGGCGTCGCGTCTTTGACGCTGACCCCGGCGCGCTGACGCGTCAGCCGCCACACCGCTGCTCGCTGCTGCCCTCGGCCGCGGCGAGCGCGGCCAGCCGGTCAAAGACCAGCCGATCGATCGTCAGCCCCTCGCGCGACAGGCGCGCGCGGTTCCTTGCCGACTGTTCGCCCGGAATGCGGATCTCGGCGATGCCGGGTTGCCGCGGCACCGCCTTGACGCGGGCGATCAGGCGGGCGAGTTCGCGCCGCAGGTCGGCGAGCGGCACCAGGAGATCGGGGCGAAACGCGATGAACACATAACCGTCGCCATCGCCCGGCAGCATCGCGCCGCCGGCCAGGAGGCCGAACGCCTGCACGATCAGGCCGAGGCCAAAGCCCTTGTAGCCGCCGGTCGGCCCGCCGAAGGGCAACAGCGCGCCCGCTCGCGCCGCATGCGGATCGCGGGTCGGATGCCCGTCGCGGTCGACCGCGACGCCCTCCGGCAAGTCATGCCCGAGCCGCTCGCGCAGCTGCAATTCGGTTCCCATGAAGGCCGAGGTGCCGATGTCGAGCACCAGCGGCGCGTCCTCGCCGGGCAGCGCGAAGGCGATCGGGTTGGTGCCGAGCACTGCCTTGGCGCCGCCGAACGGCGCCACCGCCGCGCCGCTCGCCGCGGTGTGGATCGCGACGAGACCGGCGCGCGCGATCATCTCGACAAAATAAGCGCTGCGTCCGCTCATCCAGCTGTTGCCGACCGCGACGAGCGAGATGCCGTGCGCGTCAGCCTTGGCGATTGCGGTCCGCGCGGCGTGGTACATCGCCAGCATGCCGTTGTTGTTGCCGCCGTCGCAGAGCGCCGAGACAGCCGTCTCGTGGATCACACGCATCGGGAAACGCGGCTCGCGGAAGCGGTGATGCTCGGGGATGTTGAGGATTTTGGCGAGCCCCGAATATTCGTAGCCGCACAGCGCCGCGTCGATGACGTGGTCGGCGATGATGCGCGCTTCCTCGCCGTCGTAGCCGATGCCGATGAGCGCCCGTTCGCCCAGCGCGCGGGCTTCATCGACGGAGAGATGCACGCGATCGGAGGGCATGGCGTCGCCTCGCAGCCGATTTCGATGGAGATAAGCATAGAGGCGGGCGTCAGCTCTACCAGCGCGCGATCCCCGTGCCGGCGTAGTCCCGAATGGCTCGGAGCGCCTCAGCGAGCAACGAGGGCGGCGGGATTGCGTCGTCGCTCCGCTCCTCGCAATGACAATCGAAATGACGTGTCATTGCGAGCGAAGCGAAGCAATCCCAGTGGTCCCGCACAGGGCGTCGGCAGCGGCAGCGGCAGCGCCCCTTCGCGAATAGCGTCCGCTTACCGTTGCGCGAGGCGGTTTTCGTGCACCTGCAGCGCGCAATAGGCGGCGCGCAAGAGCGGTGTCGCGAGACCAAAGGCAGCGGCGCGGCGCAGCATGTCGCCGAGAACCGCATCGGCCTCGGTGCGGCGGCCGGCTTCGAGGTCTTGGCGCATCGAGGCGCTGTTGACGCCGCCCGGCTCGGTCAACAGCCTCTCTACCGGCTCGATCGCGTGCGGGCGCGGCGGGAAGCCGGTCGCGGTCGCGACGGCGCGGCATTCGGCGAGCGCGGCGAGCATCAGGGCGCGGCCGTCGCTTGTCGCGACGATCTCGCCGATCGTGCCGCGAAACAGGCAGTTCATGCCGGCCATCGCGCTGATGAAGACAAACTTCTCCCACATGTCGAGCATGATGTCAGCACTCGCCGTGGCGCTGACCGGGGTGCCGGCGAATGCCGCCTTGATTCCGCGGGCGCGCTCGCTGATCTCGCCGCTGCGCTCGCCGAAGGCGATGCCGGACAGCCGGTTGACATGGCGAATCGCACCGTCGGGCAGCAGCACCGCGCCGACATAGGCGACGCCACCGAAGACGCGCTCCGCCCCGAACGCGGCGTCGAGCTTGTCAAGATGCACAAGGCCATTGAGCAGCGGCAATACCGCGGTGTGCGGCCCGACGGCCGGCCGGATCGCGGCAATCGCAGCGTCGAGGTCGTAATGCTTTGCGGTCAGCAGCACGACATCGTAGGGCCCGCCGAGCCGGTCGGCTGTCGCGACGCTGATCGCCGCACGGAAATCGCCGAGCGGGCTTTCGACCCTGATGCCGTGCCGGGCGAGCTGATCGATCCGCGCGCTGCGCACGAGAAACGTTACGTCGCGACCGGCCTCCGCCAGCCTTCCGCCGAAATAGCCGCCGACCGCGCCGGCGCCGAGCACGAGAAACCGCATGTCGCCTCCGCCGCTGTCGGCTCGTCGCAGGCGCTCAGCTTGCCCGGTGCGGCAACCCGACGCAACCCGCCACGCTCTCGTAATAGGCGGCCGGGAAGCCCGCCGCGTCACGTGCCGCGCGGTTGAACGGCGGCTTCAACGCGCCGGCGAAATGCTCTGCGACGGCGGCGTGGAAAGCGGCTTCCGGGTCGCGGCCGCCGGCGCGACAGAAATGCCTGAACCAGCGCAGGCCGGCGGCGACATGGCCGATCTCGTCGCGGTAGAGGCGGGCGAGGATGGCGGCGCTGTCGGGATCGCCGGCCTCTTCGAGGCGCCGCGCCATGCCGGGCGTCACGTCGAGGCCGCGC
>DATJUL010000478.1:0-5165 GCA_035502295.1 Allostellaceae bacterium
GCGCGCGACCTCGGCGTCCGCTGGGCCGACGAGCGCACCCGCTACAGCGATCGCGGCGGCGAGGTGATCTGGGAGACCTACATCCGCCGCTATATCGAGCATTACGGCTGAGCTGCCGCAGCGCTTGCCGCGGGCGGGGCATCACCTGATATAGTGAGGCGGGAGGTCGGCGGCGGGCAGGCCCCTCGCCAACCCGGTCAGGTCCGGAAGGAAGCAGCCGTAACGAGTGCACGGCCTGGGTCGCTTGTCCGGTCTCCCACTCCACCTCGCGCAGCGGCAATGAGCGACACCACGCCCCCCTATCGCGTTCTCGCGCGCAAATACCGGCCGCAGACCTTTGCCGAGGTCATCGGCCAGGAGGCGATGGTCCGCACGCTGTCGAATGCGATCGCGACCGGGCGTATCGCCCACGCGTTCATGCTGACCGGCGTGCGCGGCGTCGGCAAGACGACGACGGCGCGCATCATTGCCCGCGCGCTGAACTGCATCGGGCCGGACGGGCAGGGCGGGCCGACGATCGCGCCGTGCGGCCTCTGCGCCAATTGCCGCGCCATCGCCGAGGACCGCCACGTCGATGTCATCGAGATGGACGCCGCCTCGCGCACCGGCGTCGACGACATCCGCGACCTGACGGAAGGGGTGCGCTACCGGCCGGTGTCGGCGCGCTGGAAGATCTATATCATCGACGAAGTGCACATGCTGTCGAAGAACGCCTTCAACGCGCTGTTGAAGACGCTCGAAGAGCCGCCGCCCGACGTCATCTTCATCTTCGCGACGACCGAGGTGCACCGCGTGCCGGTCACGGTCCTGTCGCGCTGCCAGCGTTTCGCGCTCCGCCGCGTGCCGGTCGAGCAGCTTGTCGTGCACTACCGGCAGATCGCCGACGCGGAAGGGATCACGGTGGCGCCGGCGGCGCTGGGTCTCATCGCGCGCGCCGCCGACGGCTCGGTGCGCGACGGCCTCTCGCTGCTCGATCAGGCGATCGCGCTTGGCGGCGCGGCGATCGAGGAAGATGCGGTGCGCGACATGCTCGGCATCGCCGACCGTAACCTCGTGTGGGATTTGTTCGAGACCGTGCTGAAGGGCGACGCGGCCCGCGCGCTGGCGCAGATGGAGGCGCTCTACCAGGGCGGCGCCGATCCGCAGATGGTCTTGCAGGACCTCCTCGAACTGACGCATTTCGTGACGCGGCTCAAGCTGGCGCCGGAGGCCGGCGCCGGCGACCCGCTGGAAGAGGGCGAGCGCGATCGCGCCCGGCCATTGGCAGCGGCCCTGGCGATGCCGGTGTTGGCGCGGGCCTGGCAGATGCTGCTGAAGGGTCTCGAAGAGGTGCAGAACGCGCCGTCGCCGGCGCCGGCCGCGCAGATGGTGCTGGTGCGCCTCGCCTATGTCGCCGACCTGCCGGTGCCGGCCGACCTCGTGCGGCTGCTCGGCACGAGCGAAGCGAGCACCGCGACCGTGGTGCCGCTTTCGTCCCGGCCCGCCGCTGGCGGCGAGGCGCCTGCGGTCGTCGATTCAGGGCCGAGCGCCCGGCGCATCGAAAGCGCCGTCGCCGCCGGCAGCGCCGCGATTGCCGCGCCGCGACCGGCGCCCGAGCCGCCGCCCTCCGCATCGCTCGATCCGATGCCGCAAAGCTTTGCCGAGGTCGTGCAATTGTTCGACGCGCGGCGCGAGGCGGTCATCGCCGCGCACCTGAAGGCGCACGTGCATCTCGTCGCGTTCGAGCCGGGCCGCATCGAATTGCGTCCGGCCGAGGCGGCGCCGAGTAATCTGATCAATCAGCTGAGCCAGCGGCTGATGGAATGGACCGGGGCGCGCTGGCTCGTTGCGCGCTCGGATGCCGATGGCACGCCGACTCTTGCCGAAGCCGAGGCGCGGCGCGAGAGCGCGCTCCGGAATGAGGTGGCTGGGCACCCGCTGGTGCGGGCGGTGCTCGATGCGTTTCCCGGCGCGACGATCGCGGCGGTGCGCGAGCGCTTTGCCGCGGCCGAGGACGGCGATGTCGCGGCCGTTGATATGGGCGACGAGGCGGGCGAAGACGCGGCAAGCGCAGGAGAGGACGACGGGTCATGAAGAATCTCGGCCAATTGATGAAGCAGGCGCAGGCAATGCAGGAAAAAATGGCTGAGGTGCAGGCGCAACTCGAAGCCGTCGAGATGACCGGCGTCTCCGGCGCCGGCATGGTGCAGGTGACGGTCAACGGCAAGGGCGACGTAAAGCGGGTCAAGATCGACAAGTCAGCGGTCGATCCGGCCGAGGTCGAGGTATTGGAAGACTTGATCGTCGCCGCGTTCAACGACGCTCGCGGCAAGGTCGGCGCGCATGCCGAAACGGAGATGCAGAAGCTGACCGGCGGCCTCGCGCTGCCGCCCGGCCTGAAGCTGCCGTTTTAGTGAGCTTGTCAAACTGCGGGCGATCTATCCGCTCCCGGTCGCATGACCGAGCTTGAGACGCTGATCCAGCTGTTGGCGCGGCTGCCCGGCCTCGGGCCGCGCTCGGCCCGGCGCGCCGCGCTCTATCTGTTGAAACGCCGCGAGCAGACGATGCTGCCGCTGGCGGCGGCGCTCAATGCCGCGGCCGAGGCGGTGCGGCCGTGCTCGGCGTGCGGCAATCTCGACACCGCCGATCCCTGCGCGATCTGCCGCGATCCCGAACGCGATCCGACGGCGGTCTGCGTCGTCGAGGACCTTGCCGATCTGTGGGCGCTGGAGCGCACCGGCGCGTTCCGCGGCCGCTATCACGTGCTCGGCGGCACCTTGTCGGCGCTCGACGGCATCGGTCCCGGCGAACTCAACATCGGCCGGCTGATTGCGCGCCTCGGCCCCGGGATCGAGTTGATCCTGGCGCTCAGCGCGACCGTCGAGGGACAGACAACCGCGCATTACCTCGCTGACCGCGCCGCCCCGACCGGCGCCCGGCTCTCGCGCCTGGCGCAGGGCGTGCCGATCGGCGGCGAACTCGACTACCTCGACGAAGGCACACTGACCGCGGCCCTCAAATCGCGCCGCGCGCTGTAATCCTCGACGGCGATTAGAGCGCCGGGTCGTCCGTCAGGAAACGGTGGGCAATCGCGGCGTGCATCGCGATGCCGGCCGCCATCGCGTCCTCGTTCAACATCATGCGGTTGGAATGGCAGGTCGCGATGTGGTCGTGGTCCTGATGTCCCGCCGGCATGACGCCGAGCACCATCATGCAGCCGGGCATACGCTGCAGCACGTAGGAGAAATCCTCGGCACCCATCATCGGCGTCGGCATTTCGAGATAATTCTCCGCGCCGACCAGATCGGTCGCAACGCCGCGCGCAAAGGCGACGAAGCCGGGATCGTTGACCGTCACCGGATAGCCGCGGCTGATCGTCACCTGGGCGTCGCACAGATGGGCGGCGGCGATATTTGTCGCGATCCGTTCGACGGCGCGATGGGCACGCTCGCGGGCGCCCTCAGACGTGGCCCGCAACGTGCCGACCATCTCAGCCGCTTCCGGGATCACGTTGTTCGTCGTGCCCGCGGTGACCTTGGCGCAGGTGATGACGACCGGATCGAACACGTTGATGTGGCGGGTCACCATCGTTTGCAGCGCCAGCCCGATCTCGAATGCCACCGGCACCGGATCGACCGCGGTGTGCGGCATCGAGGCGTGGCCGCCGCGTCCCTTGACGCGGATCGTCCAGACATCGGCCGACGCCAGCATCGGTCCCGGCCGGCCGATGATCGTGCCGGCCCGGTAATTGGGAAAGATGTGCAGCGCGAACGCGGCATCGGGCTTGGGGTCGGCATCGAGCAGCCCATCTTCGATCATGCGCCGGGCGCCGGCATGGCCCTCCTCGCCCGGCTGGAACATGAACTTGACCGTGCCGGGCAACTCCTCGCGGTGGCGATGCAGCAAGTGCACCGCCTGCACCAGCATCGCGGTATGCGAATCGTGGCCGCAGGCGTGCATGCGGCCTGGGATCTCGCTGGCAAAGTCGAGCCCGGTTTCTTCCGGCATCGGCAAGGCGTCCATGTCGCCGCGCAACAGGATCGTGCGACCGGTCTGCGAGGCGGGTCTGGTGCCGGTCAGCGACACGATGAGGCCGGAGGTCGAGGGGCCGCGGGCGATCGCGACATCGAGGCCGGCGAGGCCGTCGAGCACGGCCTGCGTCGTCAACGGCAGATCGAGGCCCAGCTCCGGCTGCCGGTGAATGCGCCGGCGCATCGCCACCGCCGCCGGCAGGAGTTCCTGCGCCTCGTCGAGAAACTGCTTCAGCTCGGTCATGAACGCGATCCTTTCCGCCTGCAGCGCGGGGCGTATCGCGAAAAAGCCGCTCCGGTCAAGCGCCTGCGAGGCGTCGCGCGTAGTGGTGATGGGCGCGAGGCCTGGCTAAGACAGCGCCCCACCTGCGGAGGGCATCGAGGATATCTTCGATACCACCGATATGCCGTCGGGCTACGGTTCGCCGATCGACACGGGCTGATGCCGCCGCGTGGTTGTATCTCGGCTCGTGCAGCAGAGCTCTACGTCAGCGCCGTCAATTGTGCGGTAAAACCCGCTTCGTCGTCGAGGCAGCGCAGATCGAGAACGAGGCGGCCGGCGTCGATGCGGCCGACGATTGGCACCGCCAACCCGCGCAGCCGCCGCGCCAAGGCTTCGACCGCCGCACCGGAGGGAGACGGCGGCGCCAGCGCCAACCCGGCGCTCGGCAGCAGTGACAGCGGCAAGGCGCCGCTGCCGATCTGGCTGTTCGTTTCGACGAGCGCGACCGTCGCGATGCCGGCCACGGCGCGCGCGACGATCGGCAGCAGCCGCTCCGCCGCGGCGGCGATCTCCTCCCGCGATCGAGTGAGGAGCCGCAGCGTCGGCAGCCGCTCGGCAAGGCGGTCGGGATCGGCATAGAGGCGCAGCACCGCCTCCAGCGCCGCGAGACGTATCTTGTCGAGACGCAGCGCGCGTTTCAGCGGGTTTTTGGCGAGCGCCGCGACGAGATCCGCACGGCCGACGACGAGGCCGGCCTGCGGGCCGCCCAACAGCTTGTCGCCGCTGAAGGTGACGAGATCGGCGCCGGCGTTGAGCGCTTCCGCGACGGTCGGCTCGTGCGGCAACCCCCAGCGGTCGAGATCGACCAGCGTGCCGCTGCCGAGATCCTCGACAAACGGCAGCCGATGGCGGTGCGCCAACTCGGCGAGCTG
>DATJUL010000479.1:0-6342 GCA_035502295.1 Allostellaceae bacterium
GGGCGATCAGCGTGCCGTCGCGGTCGTAGATGCCGATCGACTCGCCGTGCTGCAGCGTGATCTCTTGATAAAAATGCTCGAAATATCCCGCTTCGATGCCGGCAACGACGGCGCCGAGAAACGCGCCATAGGGTCCGGCAATGCGCCGCGCCAAAAAAAAGCTCGCGGCGCCGGTATGCGGGATGCGCACCGGATGGGTCAGCAGCAGGCCGACGTCAGGGTCGTCGCGCAGCCGCGCAAACCATGCCTTGTTCGCAAAGTGCAACAGCGGGACCGGCCACGGGCTCGATCCGTTGATCAGCGTTCCGTCGGCCGCGACGACGCCGATCGCGTTGGCCTGCGGCAGGTTCTTCAATTGACGCGCGAGAAAGCGGTGCAGCTCTTCGCCCGCCACCGCCTGCCTGCGGACCTGCTTGTCGTCGATGCCGGCCGCGACGGCCTCGCGCTGCGTCTCGCTTACGACCATATCGACCGCCTGAACCGAGCGCGCCGCCTGGGCGGCCAGCGCGATCGCAAGATTGGTCGACTCGCGCCGGTAGCTGGCAAAAGCATCCTCGCGCGTGCACCACGACCGGAACCCGGCGCCGAACAGCATGACGCCGATCAGCGCGAACCCGAGAACCGACAGCCGCCGGCTGGGGACCGCAAACGCGCCCGTCATGCCGAATTGCTGTCGGCGGCTGCCGCTGTGGCGATCGTCGCCGCTGTGCCCGCCGCCCCGGCCGCTTCGGTCACGCGAACGTCTCTCCCAAGCATCAGAAATCGCTAGCAGAAAGAACTTAACCAAAAGTTTAGCGCAGACCGCGCCGGACCGGCCGGCGGATCGCCGCTTCCGGCGCCATTCCGCTAGGCGGCGGTCGGCGCGATGCCGTAAGCTGGCGGCCATCGCATCACCCGGTTCGAGGAGTCGCCCGATGAAAGTCGCCAACGCCGTCGCCCAAATCCTGAAGCGCGAGGGGATCGAGTTTTTGATCGGCTACCCGGTCAACCCGATCATCGAGGCCGCGGCCGAAGCCGATATCCGCACGATCATGGTGCGCCAGGAGCGCATCGGGCTGCACATGTGCGACGCGATCGCCAAGGTCACCTCGGCCGACAAGATCGGCGTCTTTGCGATGCAGCACGGCCCCGGCACCGAGAACGCCTTCGGCGGCGTCGCGCAGTCTTTTGGCGACTCCACCCCGGTCGTCGTGCTGCCCGGCGGCTATGCCCGCAACATCAACCAGATCCATCCGAATTTCAACGCGGCGCTCAATTTCCGCCACGTCACCAAATCGGCCGAACAGGTGACGGTCGCCGATGCAACGGTCGAGGCGTTGCGCCGCGCCTTCACGGTCGTCAAGAACGGCCGCCTCGGCCCGGTGCTGGTCGAATTCCCGACCGACATCCTGCGCGAGGAGGTGCCGGACGCGCTCGTCGCCGAATACCGCAAGGCACCGAAGCTCAAGAGCGGCCCGGACCCGCAATCGGTATCGCAGATCGCCGCGGCGCTGGTCGCTGCCGAGCGCCCGGTCATCGTCGCCGGCCAGGGGGTGCATTACGGCAAGGCGTGGCCGCAATTAAAGGCGTTGGCCGAACTCCTCGAAGCGCCGGTCATGACGACGCTGGGCGGCAAGAGCGCGTTTCCCGAAAACCACCCACTATCCTTGGGTTCGGGCGGCATCGGCATCGGCGGGCACCTGTGGCACACGCTGCAGAACGCCGATTTGATCTTCGGCATCGGCTGCAGCTTCACGCGCACGGGCTTTGCCACGGCGATGCCGAAGGGCAAGAAGATCGCGCATGCAACGCTCGACCCCTACGCGATCAACAAGGACGTGCCGGTCGATCTGGCCGCGATCGGCGACGCCGGGCTGACGCTCGACGCATTGCTGCTCGAGGTGAAGGACCGGCTGAAGGGCAAGCCGCGCGACCGGTTCGCCGGCGTCACCCGGCAGATCGCCGGCCTCAGGGAAGAATGGCTCGGCCAATGGAAGCATCGGCTGACCGCCGATACGACGCCGCTGTCGCCCTATCGGGTGATCTGGGATCTGCTGCATACGGTCGATGTCAAGAACACGATCATCACCCACGACGCCGGCAGCCCGCGCGACCAGCTCAGCCCGTTCTGGGTCAGCGAGGTGCCGCTGTCTTATCTCGGCTGGGGCAAGACGACGCAACTCGGCTACGGCCTCGGCCTCGCGATGGGCGCGAAGCTCGCCGCACCCGACAAGCTGTGCGTCAACGTGTGGGGCGATGCGGCGATCGGTTTCACCGGCATGGATTTCGAGACGGCGGTGCGCGAACGCCTGCCGATCCTGTCGATCCTGATGAATAATTTCTCGATGGCGATCGAATTGAAGGTCATGCCGGTGGCGACCGAGAAGTACCGCTCGACCGACATCAGCGGCAATTACGCCGATTTCGCGAAAGCCCTCGGCGGTTACGGCGAGCGCGTGACGCATCCCGGCGAGATCGTCGCGGCGATCAAGCGCGGCATCGCGCAGACCCGCGAAGGCCGGCCGGCGCTCCTCGAATTCATCACCGAAAAGGCGGTCGACGTCTCCCGCTTCCCGTGAGGTGGCCGAGCAAGGGTGCCAGTTCGCGCGCCTCTCGCACCGGCATTGCCGAGATTACCCAGCATCGCCACATAATCGGTGGCGATGCCGCTGCTGGAGCTTAGGGATGGCGGAAATCGAGGTTCAGCGCCAACTGCTGGACGATATTCGCGAGTTTATCAGCGAAAAATGGAAGCACAGTGAATGTGAACTCTGCGAAACTGATCGCTGGATGGTCTATCCGGAGCCGACTACCCATATTTATCTATCGGTTGCCGACGAAAGAGGCCCTCCTCAGACATCCGTGCATCCGACAGTCGCCTTTATTCCGGCAAGCTGTATAAATTGCGGAAATCTCAGGCTGATCGACGCGAGGACCTTTGAGAAATGGCGCGCGGCCAAGGCAACGGACGTAGCCAAATAGAGCAAGGCATGTCGCTGCCTCCCGGCGGCGGTGGCGGACCGCGCGATCCCGGCCTGGAAGCGCGCGTGGCGAAGCTTGAAGCGGGCGTCGAGCATCTGCAAGCCGATGTGGCTGAGATCCGCGCAGTGCTCGGCCGTGTTGACGCAAAGGTGTCGGAAATGGCCGGCGCGTTGCCGCATCTCGCAACGAAGGCGGACGTCGCGAGGCGGCCGACGGTCGCCGGGATCATCGCCATTGTCGCGGTGATCGCAGCGATCGCTTCGATGCCGATCTGGCCGCAATGGATAGCCGCGATCCGGGCCGTCATCCAGCATGCCCACTGAGATGGATGTTCATCATATCTGGTTCAGCCTGAAGGAGGGCGTCGGCGACAGCGAATTTGCCGAGGCGGCGCGCGCCTGTCTCGGCCACCTGCGAGACAGGTCGCCGATCGCCGGCTGTCGGCTGGCGCAGGGCGCCGGCATGCATCAAGAGACGGAAGCTGCAAGCACGCGTTCGCAGACCGTGTAGACGTCGCTCGGGCGCAGTTCCGTGAGGCACGCGACGCCGCGGCGGCACTGCGCGGCGTCGGCAAGATAGCACGGGCTGCACGCCATATTGCGCCGCACCGCGACGGCGTTCGGGCCGACCGGACCCCATTCGCGCGCATCGACCGTGCCGGAATGGATGCCGACCGTCGGCACGCCAAGGCCTGCGGCCAGATGGTGCGGCCCGCTGTTGTTGCCGACAAACAGATCGGCGCCGGCGAGAAACGCCGGCAGATCGGACAACGCCAATTCTCCGACCAGTGAACGCACCCGCTCCGGCCGTTCCACCGCCGCCACAATCTCTGCCGCGATCCTCGCCTCGTCGGCTTGGCCGATCAGCACGACCGCGACATCCCAGGCCCTGACCAGCCGGTCGATCAGCTCGGCAAAATAGCGAACCGGCCATTGGCGGATCGGCGTGCCGACGCCGGGATGCACGCAGACGAGCCGGCGCGGGCGCGCCGGAGCGCGGCCGCCGCCGCCGCGCCTCCCGAACCGGGCGGACATCGCCTCCGGCTCGGGCTCCGCCGCGGCGGCCACCGCGTCGGCGAGCCGCAGCAGATCGTCGCTGACGGCCGCGCGTTTCCGCACGCCGCGCGGATCCCGCTCCCATTCCAGCGCGATGTCGAGCCAGGGAAACTGCCCGTTGCTGTCGAACCCGGCCAGCCACGGCGCACCGGTCAACCGCAGGATGTGGCGCGTTTCGAGCGCTTTGCGCAAGTCGATCGCCAGGTCGAAGCGACAGGGCGCCAACCGTTGCTGCAAAACAGCGAAGTCTTCGGTCGCCAAATCCCGTTGCCCGAGCCGCGAATCGGCAAAGAAGAATTCGAATTCGATGATTTCGTCCACCTCTGGCGCGAGGTCGCGCAGAGCCGCGCCGCGCGCGGGCGCCAGCAGATGCAGCCGGGCCGCAGGAAACGCCTGGCGCAGCCGGCGCAAAGCGGGGATGGCGGTCAGAAAATCGCCGATATGATCGAGCTTTACCGCGAGAATGGCGCGCACCCGCGCGCGATCGATCAGCGGCCGGCCGGGATGGACCAGTTCGGCGGCCTCCAGATCATAGGCATAGTCGTCGCGCTCGCGGTTCAACAGCGGGTGGTAAAACGGGTCGCCCTGCGCCAGAAGGTGGCCCCAGCGTGCGGCAAACGCGGTCTCGTCGAACCGGTCGCCGAGGCCGGCCCGGCTTGCCGCCTCGTGATGGATCAGCGTCGCATACGGCGTCCACACGACGCGCCGGCCGCGCTCCCAGCAGCGCAGGCAGAAGTCGACATCGTTGTTGACGATCGCGTGGCGTTCGTCGAACCCGCCGGCGGCCGCGAATTCGTCGCGCCGCATCGCCATGCAGGCGCCGGTCACCGCCAGCACGTTGCGCTCGGCAAGCGCCAGCCCGAAATAGCCCGGCGCCGTCTCGGTCATGCCGCGAAACGCATGCCGCCCGCCGCGCGGCGTCCAGAAGATGCCGGCATGCTGGACGCTGCGGTCCGGGTAGAGCAGCCGCGCCCCGACCACGCCGATTTCGGGGCGCTGCGCGTGCTCCAGCAGCGCCTCGAGCCAGCCCTCCTCGACAATCTCGATATCGTCGTTGAGGAACACGAGCACATCGCCCGCGGCCTCGGCCGCCGCGGCGTTGTTGAACACCGACCAGTTGAACGGCTGCCGGGCAGCGATGACGCGGTCGGCGTTTTGCGCGAGCCACCGTTTCCAGCGGCCTCGATCGGCGGGAATATTTTCGACGCAGATGATTTCGAAATTCCGGTAGGCGGTGCGGGCGCGCAGGCTCTCGATGCAGGTTTTGATGTGGGCGCCGGCGGCGCAGGTCGGGATGATGATCGAGACGAGCGGGTTCTTTGCGATCGGCCGCGCGATGCGATGGTGGCCGGGCACACTTCCGTCGACGATTTCGGCCGCCTCGGCGCGGCGCGCGACGGCGCGGCGCAGCGCCGCCCGCTCCTGATCCGGATGGTCGAGTTGCGATCGGCCGCGCTGGCACAGCAGCCGCGGGATGTGGTGAACGCCGGCGGCCGCTTCGGTGCAGCGCAGCACGAGGTCGTAATCGCCGAACTGCAGCCATTCGCCCGCCGTCGCCCGCGCCCGCGCAAAGAGCTGCGGCAGGGCACACCAGAAGCGGCCGATGTAGTTGGTTGTCGCGAGCAGCTCAGGCGACCATTGCGGCTTGAAAAACGCCTCGTAATTGCCGCTCGCCGGGCTGACGCGCAACTCGTCGCTGTAGAACAGATCGGCGCTGCCGGCGAGGCCCGCGGCGACCGCCGCCTCGAGCAGCGCATCGCAGCCGAGCGTATCGCCGGCGAGCAGCACGCCGATCATGTCGGCCGGCCTGTCGTGGCGGCCGTGATCGACAAGGGTCGCAAGCTGCGCGGCCGGCGGCGCATCGAGAAGGACATCGATGCGATGGGCCATATCGGAGACGTCCGCGAGCAGCCGTTTCGCACAGCTCTCCGGCACGGCGCGGCCGCGGCGCAGGACGACCGCGTGCCACGCCTCATAGGCCTGGCGCCGCAGGCTTTCGAACGTGCGGCGCGCGGCGTCGACTTCCGCGTCGGTCTCGCCGATGCCGATAAGCAGCGCGATATTCGGATGCCAATTCAGCGCCGCCAGAACCCGTTCGGCGCTGCGTATTTCGGCCAGCGGCATCTTGTGCCGCGGCCGCCACGGCGGTCCGTCGACGAGGCTGTCCTGGACCTTCAGATAAAACGTTGCAGCAACGCGCTGTCCGCTGTTGGCCGCGGCTTCGATGCGGACGGCATGCCCGCCGGGCAGCAGGCGCTCGGCCGGCAAGAGACAGGAAAACGCCGTGCGGCCCAGCGCCGGCGGTGCGCGATCCTCTCCGACATCG
>DATJUL010000480.1:0-10368 GCA_035502295.1 Allostellaceae bacterium
TTCACCCGCAAGGTCGCGACCGATGTCTCCTATCTCGCCTGCGCCAAACGCCTCTTCGCCGCGGGTCCAGTCTTCTACCCTCAATTTGCGACGCACAACGCGCACACGCTCGCTGCCGTCCGAGAGCTTGCCGGCGACCGCCGCGATTGGGAATTCCAGCGGCTGCACGGCATGGGCGAGGCGCTCTACGCGGAAGTGGTGCCGCCCGACCGGATGGGCCGGCCGTGCCGCATCTACGCGCCGGTCGGCAGCCACGCGGACCTCTTGGCCTACCTCGTGCGGCGCCTCTTGGAGAACGGCGCCAACACGTCGTTTGTCAACCGCCTCGTCGACGAGAAGGCGCCGGTCGAGGACATCATCGCCGATCCCGTCGCGCGGCTGGCGCGGCTGCCGGCGAAGCCGCACCCGAAAATTCCGCTGCCGCACGATCTCTACCGACCCGCGCGGGTCAATTCGCGTGGCCTCGACCTCGCCGACCCGCGCGCGCTTGGCGAATTGCGCGATGGGTTCGACGCCGCGATGCGCCGCGACTGGCGCGCCGCGCCGATCGTCGGCGGCAGCGAACAGCCCGGCGCCGGCGCGCCGGTGTTCGACCCGAGCGACCGGCGGCGGCAGATCGGCACCGTCGTCGCTGCCGACGCAGCTTCCGTCGAGGCCGCGCTGGCGCGCGCCGCCCGCGCCGCGCCGGCGTGGGCCAGGGTGCCGGCCGAGGCGCGCGCGACGATCCTGGAGCGCGCCGCCGACCGCTATGAAGAGCACCGTGCCGCATTGATCGCGCTGATCGTCCGCGAGGGTGGCCGCACGATCCCGGCGGCGCTGTCGGAGGTGCGCGAGGCGTGCGATTACCTGCGCTATTACGCCGCCCGCGCCCGCCTCGAATTTGCCCGGCCCGAGCCGCTCCCCGGCCCGACCGGCGAGTGCGACCAGCTGGCGCTCCAGGGCCGCGGCGTCTTTGCGTGCATCGCGCCGTGGAACTTTCCGCTGGCGATCTTTACCGGGCAGATCGCCGCGGCGCTCGCCGCCGGCAACGCCGTCATCGCCAAGCCGGCCGAGCAGACGCCGCTCACGGCCGCGGCCGCGGTGCGGCAGCTGATCGCCGCCGGCATCCCGCCCGATGCGCTGCACCTGTTGCCGGGTCGCGGCGAGACGGTCGGCGCCGCGCTGGTCGCCGATTCGCGCGTCGGCGGCGTCGCCTTTACCGGCTCGACCGAAACCGCGCGCGCGATCAACCAGGTGCTCGCCGCGCGGCCCGGCCCGATTGTGCCGCTGATCGCCGAGACCGGCGGCCAGAACGCGATGATCGTCGATTCGTCGGCGCTTCCCGAGCAGGTCGTCGCCGATGTCGTGACCTCGGCCTTCGACAGCGCCGGGCAGCGCTGCTCGGCGTTGCGTCTGCTCTATGTGCAGGCGGATGTTGCCGACCGCATTCTGGCGATGCTGGCCGGCGCGATGGCGGAACTGGCGATCGGCGATCCGGCGCTGCTCGCCACCGATATCGGCCCGGTCATCGACGCGGCGGCGCGGCAGGCGCTGCAAGAGCACGCCGCGCGCATGACGCGCGAAGGGCGCCTCATCCATCGCTGCGCGCTGCCGGCGGACACCGCGAACGGCACGTTTTTCGCCCCGCACGCCTTTGAGATCGATTCGGTCAGGCGGCTCGACCGCGAGGTGTTCGGCCCGATCCTGCATGTGATCCGCTGGCCGGCCGGCCGGCTCGACCATGTGCTCGACGAGATCGCCGCCACCGGCTACGCGCTGACGCTCGGCATCCACAGCCGCATCGACGAGACGGTGGCGCATATCCTCGGCCATCTCGGGGTCGGCAACAGCTACGTCAACCGCAACATGATCGGTGCGGTGGTCGGGGTGCAGCCGTTCGGCGGCGAAGGGCTCAGCGGCACCGGCCCCAAGGCCGGCGGGCCGCGCTACCTCCATCGCTTCGCTGTCGAACGCAGCGTCTCGATCGACACGACCGCGAGCGGCGGCAATGCCGGCCTGCTGTCGCTCGCCGAGGACGCCTGCTAGGCGGGGGGCCGCGCCGAAACGCCGCTTCGGCAGCAGCCGGCATCGTAATCAAAGTAAAGTCGTCGCCGCGCTGCCCGGTGTTGCTTTGCCTGACGCCGCCTCGGCCGTGACCCGCTACACGTCAGCTCGCCGAGGATCGATTAAAATTTTATCATTGTTGTTTAAAAATCCCGATACAACGCGGCAAGTCTCGCGATCCCGCGCCGAACTGTTACATGAATGCCGCAGCCGGGCACATTCCGTCTTGCGCGGCCTGATTGACGCTCTTGGCGAGCTAAAAAGCAATTGCCATCGCCAGGGTCGATGCTAAACATGCGCGCATCGATGGCAGTCCAACCAGCGTCGGGTGCGCATCCGCGGCCATGGGTGTGGGATGAGATATCGCTACCTGCTCGGCCTTGGCGCGGCGCTCGCCGTCGCGCTGAGCTGGGGAGGAGCGCGGGCGCAGCTCGTGTCGATGCCGAGGGGGCCGGGTGGTTGGTATTTCGGCGGTGAAGGCGGCTGGACCAGTCTTGCGGGCGCAACCGATCATGTGGCGGGCGCCGGCGCGGTCCATCAGTCGTTCGGCGATGGGTTCAACATCGGCGCCCGCGCCGGCTACGAATGGGGACCGCTGCGGTTGGAGGAAGAATTCCGCTGGCAGAAAAACGACATCGACAGTATCGCGGGCGTGCCGGTGTCGGGCAGTCGCGATGCCTACGCGCTGATGACGAACCTGATCTACGATTTTACCTTCGGCTGGCCGATCACGCCGCATCTTGGCGCCGGCGTGGGCGCCGTCGATGTTCATGACAGCTGGAGCGTCCCGGGCGGCGCTGCCGCCTCGTCGGACAGCTGGGAGTTCGGCTATCAGGCGATTGCTGGTCTGCGCTACAACATCAATCCGTCGCTGGCCTTCGACCTCGATTACCGCTACCTGGCGACCACCGACCCGACCTTTCAGACCACCCTTCCCGGCGTCAGCTACCGTTCGGAGTACGCCTCGCACAGCGTCATCGCCAGCCTGAGCCTCAGGTTCGGCGCGGCACCGCCGCCGCCGCCGCTGGCAGCCGCACCGCCACCGCCGCTGGCGGCCGCGCCGCCGGCGCCGGCGCCGGTGGTGCGCAAGGTGTTCCTCGTATTCTTTGATTGGGACCAGGACACGGTCACGCCGGAAGGCATTGCGATCATTCATCGGGCGGCGGATGCCTGGCATGCCGGCGCACCGGTGACGATCGAGGTGAGCGGCTATACCGACCGCTCGGGTTCCGCGGGTTATAATCAGCGGCTTTCGCAGCGGCGCGCCCATAACGTCGCCGTCGCGCTGGCGGGCTTCGGCGTGCCGCAGAACGAGATGGCGGTCAACGGCCGCGGCGAAACCGACAACCGCGTGCCGACCGCCAACGGTGTGCGCGAGCCGCAGAACCGCCGCGTCGAGATCGTCTTCTGATGAGCAGCGATCTCGGTGCCAGGCGGAGCGGCGCGGTGGCGGCGGGCGAGGGGAACCGGCGTAGCGCGCCGATGTTAACGCAGCGGCGGGTTGACGCCATGCGCGAGATCGACATCGATTGCCAACGCATTTCGGTTATCATAGAAGGGGGACTTGTGCCATGACGGATCAGCGGCAGAGGTGGGGAATGAGAAACCGTTATTTGATCGGTGCCGGCGCCGTGATCGCCCTGGCGTTGAGCTGGGGGACCGCGCGGGCACAGATGTTCATGATGCCGAGCGGCCAGGGGCAGTTTTATATCGGCGGCGAGGGCGGCTGGACCAGTCTTGGGAACACGAGCGGCTCGGTTACCGGACCCGGCCCGCTCACGCATTTCGCCGAGAAGTTCAACGACGGCTTCAATGCCGGCGGCCGAATCGGCTACGAGTGGGGGCCGTGGCGTTTCGAGGAAGAATTCCGCTATCAGCTCGACCACATTCCGTCGGTGTCGCCGATTCCTGTCGTCGCGTCGGAGTACGCAGACGGCAATCGCTATGCCTATGCGATCATGACAAACGTGATCTACGACTTCAATACCGGATGGCCGATCACGCCGCATATCGGCGGCGGCATCGGCGCCGTCGTCCAGCACGACGCGTGGGCGGTTGCCGGCGGCACCTGCGCCGATTCGACCGACCTGACGTTCGGCTACCAGGCAATTGCCGGCATTCGCTACAACATCAACAACCGCTTTGCCTTCGATCTCGATTATCGCTATCTCGGGACGACCGACCCGACCTTCCATTTCGGCGGCGGCGCCGCCGAAAAAGCGGGTTTTGCCGGCGCGGCGTTCAAATCGGAATATTCCTCGAACAGCATCCTGGCGAGCTTGACCATCAAGTTCGGCGCGCCGCCGCCGCCCCCGCCCCCGCCGGTGGCCGCGATGCCGGCGCCGCCCGCGCCGCCGCCGATGGTGCGCAAGGTCTTCCTCGTGTTCTTTGATTGGGACAAGGCGGCGATCACGCCGGAGGGCACGGAGATCATCCGCCGCGCCGCGGACGCGTGGCGTGCCGGCTCGCCGGTCATGATCCAGGTGACGGGCTACACCGATCGGTCGGGATCGCCCGGATACAACCAGCGGCTCTCGGAGCGGCGCGCTCACAACGTCGCGGTCGCGCTGGCTGGCTTCGGCGTACCGCAGACCGAAATGATGGTCAGCGGCCGCGGCGAGAACGACAACCGCGTGCCAACGGCCAACGGCGTGCGCGAGCCGCAGAACCGCCGCGTCGAGATCGTCTTCTCGTAAGCGACCGCTCGTCAGCGACCGGGGCCGCGCAGCCCCGGTCGCGGCGTGGGAGCGGCCCGCCGCACAGCGCATTACCGGAAGCTGGCGGCCGTCTTCGTGTCGCGCTCACTCGCGCAGACCGCTTCCCTCGGCGGCTGGCCGGCTCTAGGCTGCTGATCCGCGATTCACCGCACGCAGGTCGCCATGCCGTCGTCCGCCGCCATGCCGCTCGCCCGCTTCACGGTGCTGGATCTGACCCGCGTCCGCGCCGGCCCGACCGCGGTGCGCCAACTCGCCGACTGGGGCGCCCGGGTCGTCAAGATCGAGGCGCCGCCCGGTCCCGGCGAGGCGCTCGGCGGGCCGCGCCACGGTCCCGATTTTCAGAACCTGCACCGCAACAAGCGGTCGCTGACGCTCGATCTGAAATCGCCCGAGGGGATCGACATCTTCCGCAAACTGGTCGAGGGCACCGACGTGCTGGTCGAGAATTACCGGCCGGACGTAAAGACCCGGCTCGGCATCGATTACGCGGCGCTGCGACCGCTCAACCCGCGCCTCGTCTACGCCAGCATCTCGGGGTTCGGCCAGGATGGCCCCTATCGCGACCGCCCCGGCTTTGATCAGATCGCGCAGGGCATGGGGGGCCTTATGTCGATTACCGGTTTGCCGGGGCAGGGGCCGGTGCGCGTCGGCATCCCGGTCGCCGACCTGTCGGCCGGCATCTTCACCGCGATGGGCATCCTGATCGCGCTGTTGGAGCGCGAGGTGTCGGGCGAGGGGCAATGGGTTGAGAGTTCGCTCCTGGCGGCGCAGATCGCGATGCTGGATTTTCAGGCGGCGCGCTGGCTGATCGCGCACGAAGTGCCCGAGCAGGCCGGCAACGATCATCCGACCAGCATCCCGACCGGCGTGTTCAAGACGCGCGACGGCCATATCAACATCGCCTCCGCGGGCGACGAGATTTTCGGGCGGCTGTGCCGCGCGCTTGACGCGCCCGCGCTTGCCGAGCATCCCGATTACCGCACCGGCCGCCTGCGCTCGCAGCACCGCAAGGCGCTCAACGCCGCGATCGAGGCGATCACCGGGACGCGCGACAGCGCCCAGTGGATCGAGCGGTTCAACGCGGCCGGGGTTCCGGCCGGCCCGATCTATGCGATCGACCAGGTATTCGCCGACCCGCAGGTCAGGCATCTCGGCATCGTCCAGCCGGTCGAGCACAAGACGCTCGGCCGGCTTGACCTGGTCGGCCAGGCGGTGAGTTTGAGCCGCACGCCGAGTCGGCTCACCGCCGCCAGCCCCGAGCCGGGCGAGCACACCGACGCAATCCTGAAAGAGCTCGGCTACGCCGACGGCGACATCGCCGGGCTGCGCCGGCGCGGCGTCGTGTAACGTCGCTCTGATCAGCACCTCGCGGCGGCGCGGCGCAGCACCTGGCCGGGCAAGGCGCCGGTGTGAACCGCGTGGTCGACGACGAGCGTGCCGTTGACGATGACGGTCGTGCGGTTGCCGCTCGGGTATTGGTGCGGCGCCGCATAGGTCGCGCGGTCGCGGAAATCGTCGGGATCGAACATTGCGATGTCGGCGCAATAGCCTTCGCGCAACAGGCCGCGGTCGCGCAATCTGAGCGCGCGCGCCGGGCCGCCGGTCATCTTGCGGATCGCGGTTTCCAGCGGCAGCAGGCGCTCGTCGTGCACGTAATGGCCGATGACGCGCGGGAAGGTGCCGTAGAAGCGCGGATGCGGCATGCCCTGGCCGGTGACGCCGTAATCGGCGACGCAATTGCCGTCGGAGCCGACAAACGGTTCGGGCGCGCCGACGATCGCACGGATGTCGTCTTCGGCGATCGACGTGATCAGCACGCGGGTCGCGCCGTTGTCGGCGATCAGCAGATCGCAGACGACATCGATCGGGTCGGCGCCGCCGCGCTCGGCGGCGATTGCCGCGACCGTCCGGCCGGCGAGTTCCGGCTGGCGCGGCGCGATCGAGACCTGCACCGCCTCCCATGACGGCAGCCGGCCCCAATTGTTGAGGCCATGGTCGGCGATGTCGGCGGCGATGCGGGCGCGCGCCTCGGGCGCCGCGAGGCGCGCCAGCATCGCCGCGTTGCCGCCGACCTGCACCCACGGCGGCAGCAGGTTTTTCAGCGGGTTGGCGCCGGCCGTATAGGGATAGGCATCGCAATCGATGTCGCAGCCGTCGGCGCGCGCCTGCGCAATCCGGCGCAATATTTCCGGCGCTTTCCCCCAATTGTCGATGCCGGAGCATTTGAGATGGACGATCTCGACGTGGATTGGCCAAGCGCGGGCGATCGCGATCGCCTCGTCCACGGCCTCCATGACATGGTTTGCCTCGTCGCGCAGATGGGTGAAATAGAGCGCGTCATGACGCGCGACGACCTCGCACAACGCCATGATCTCGGGCGGCTCGGCAAAGCTGCCCGGCGGCGTGAAGAGACCCGTGGAGAGGCCGAGCGCACCGGCCGCGAGGCCGGCGTCGAGCAGCGCCTTCATCTCGTCCAGTTCGGCGGCGGTCGGCGGCCGGTCGTCGAGGCCCATGACCATCAGCCGCAACGTGTTGTGGCCGACCAGCATGCCGGCATTGACCGCGACCTTGGGGAAGGTCGCGAGATATTCGGGGAAGCTCATTTCGCGGAACGGCAGCCACGGCGCGCCGCCGCTCAAATAATCGGCGAGCAGCTGCACCTTGCCGGGCAGGCATGGCGCGACCGAATAGCCGCAATGGCCGATGATCTCGGTCACCACGCCTTGTCGCACCTTGCTTTCGGCTTTCGGGTTGATCGGCAGGGTGAAATCGGAATGGGTCTTGATATCGATAAAGCCGGGCGCCACCGCCATTCCTTCGGCATCGATGACGCGCGCGGCCTCGCCGCGCAGCGCCGGTCCGATCGCGGCGATGCGGTCGCCTGTGATCGCAACGTCGCCGCGCGCGCCCGGCGAGCCGCTGCCGTCATAGAGCGTCCCGCCGCGGATCACGATGTCCCAGGCCAACTCACATCTCCCATCCTGGTCGGGATCGCTTCGCTGCGCTCGCGATGACACCCGAAATCCCCGTCATTGCGAGGAGCGTAGCGACGAAGCAATCCCGCGCAAAGTCATCTGCGGGAACCGGATCAGCCGAACAGGTCGCCGGGGCGGCGCAGCATGACGCGGCCGTCGCCCTGGCGCCGCGTCGCCCCGACCCGGTCGAGATATTCCAAGACCTCGATCGTCATATTGCGGCCGATGCCGGAGCGGTCCTTGAACTGGATCGCCGTGAAGCTGCCGTCGGGCGCTTGCGCTGCCAGCGCGGCGGCGATCTCGGCCAGTTCGACGATCGTCGCGGGCAGAAAAAAGCGGTTGGGAGCGACACCCATAACCCGGCCGAACCGCTCGACGCGCTTCAGAAAGCGGCCCAATGGCTCCGGCGCGAGGCCGAGTTCGGCGGCCAGTTCGCGCACCCGCGGCGGCCGCACGCCGCCTGCTTCCAGGAGGGGCTGGACCTGCGCCCACAGCCGTTCGTCCTCGCGGCTGAGGCGCGGCTCGTGCTCGGCGAGGCGCACGGCCGCACCGTCGCGCACGGCCCGGCCCTGCGCGATGACCGCTGCGAGCGCCGCATCGAGCGCGGCCTCGGGCGCCAAGCCGCGCAGCCGCGCGAACAGCGCGCCCTTCGCCGGCCCCAGCGCATCGGGTTGGCTGCGATGCCATTCCGCCAGCCTCTCGGCGATACGTTCCCCGAGTTCGGCGAGCCGCTTCCGGGCGATCGCAAAGCCGCCGGTCGTCACCAGATCGGCCGCCGCGGCCAGCACCACGATCTCATCGACGGGCAGGTTGCGGGCCTGCGCAAACGGCTCCAGCGCGACGATCCCGGCCGCATCGGCTAATTTTTCCAGCGCGCTGCCGGCGTCGGCCTCGCCGAGCGCCGCCAACGCCGCCAGCCGCTCCGGGCGTTGCCGGCCGCGCCGCGGCGGACCCGGATCGAGCACGCGCCCGCCGGCCAGCGTGTGGCGAGCGGCGTGGTCGCGGACGATCGCGCGGTCGCCCCACAAGGCGCCGATCTCATGCTCCAAATCGACCTGCACAAAGCCTGCCTCGCCCGGCGCGATGCCGCGCGCGCCCAGCACCGCGACGCGGCCGACGGCATCTTCCGTGCCGAGATGGAAATGCACCATGAGCCCGTCGCGCAGCGGCCCCGGCGCGGCGCGCGACACGCTGACGGCGAGATCGACGCGGCTGGTCGGGCGATGCAGCGCCGGGTCGATGATCCAGTCGCCGCGCCGCGGCTCGCCGCCCTCGGGAAAACCGCCGGCGAGGTTGAGGGCGCAGCGCTCGCCGGCGCGGGCGGTTTCCGCCGCGCGGTTCTGGGCGTGGATGCCGCGCACCCGAACAGCGACGCCGCGCGGGCTGAGCAACAGCCGGTCGCCGACCGCGACGGCGCCCGCTGCGGCCGTGCCGGTCACGATGAGGCCGATGCCGGGCAGCGAGAAGGCGCGGTCGATCGCCAGGCGAAACCCGCCTGTGGCCGGCCGCGCCGCGCGCCGAGAGTCGGCCGCCCGCGCGCTGTCGCGCAGATGCGCGGCGAGCGCGGCGATGCCGTCGCCGCTGACGCTCGACACCGGAAAGATCGGCGCCGCGCGGTAGCCGGAAGCGGCGAGCAGCGCGGCGATGTCCGCCGTCACTTGATCCCGTCGTTCGGGGACGACCCGGTCGATCTTGGTCAACACCCCGGTCACCTCGGCGACCCCGACCAGCTCCAGCACGTCGAGGTGCTCCAGGGTCTGCGGCCGCGGCCCGTCGTCGGCCGCGACGATCAACAAGACGCGATCGATCGCCAGGACGCCCGCCAGCATGTTGGGCAGAAACCGCTCGTGCCCCGGCACATCGACAAAGCCGAGTTCGGTGCCGTCGGGCAGGCCGGCATAGGCGAAGCCGAGGTCGATCGTCATCCCGCGGCGCTTTTCCTCCGGCAGGCGGTCGGCGTCGACGCCGGTCAGCGCCCGCACCAGCGCCGTCTTGCCGTGGTCGATATGCCCGGCGGTCGCGAGGATCATGCCCGAATTATAGGCGCGCTGCCGTTAAGCGGCGCCCCGGCCAACCCGCCGCACCTACTCCGCGGCGGCGGCGACCTTGGTGTCGCGGAAGGCGGGGATGACCTCTTTCGCAAACCGGTCGAGGTCTTCGAGCTGCACATCGAGCGGGGTGCCGAGCGGCGTCGAGCAGATGACGCGGTCGAGGCCGGGGTAGCGCCGCTCGACCGCTTTCAGCTGTTCGATGATGTCCTCCGGCCGGCCGGCGAGAAAACCGCCCGCCTCCACCGCATCCTCGATCCTCGGCAATGTGACCGTACCGGCCAGTGCCGGGTCGCGCATCGCGGCGATCTGCTCCTCGGTCAGCGCCCGCACGAGGCGCAGTTCGCCGAACATTTTCATGTTCTCTTCGTAATGCGGCGCGGCCTCGCGGATCGCCTGTTCGCGGCTCGCCGCGATATGGAACTGGTAACCGAGCGCCAGCCGCTCGCCGAGTTCGAGCTTGACGCCACGCCGGGCGTAGGCCTGCTGAAACCCGACCATGTGCCGCTCGACCGCGCCGCCTTCGGCCGAGCCGCCGCCGATGACGCCGCTGATGCCGTATTTCGCCATGAAGTCGAAGGCGCG
>DATJUL010000481.1:0-6205 GCA_035502295.1 Allostellaceae bacterium
CGCTCGGCGCTCGGCATCGACCGCTCGGAGGCGGCATTGGCGCTCGCCGCCGAGGCGGCCGCGCGCAACGGCGTCGACGAGCGCTGCGAGTTCCGCCGCGGCGAGGTCTTCGCTGAGGCGACGGCGCTGGCGCAGCAGGGCGAGCGCTTCGACATCGTCGTCGCCGATCCGCCGCCCTTCGCGCGCTCAAAGCGCGAGGCGCCGGCGGCGCTGCGCGGCTACCGCAAACTGGCGCATCGCGCCGCGCAATTGGTGATGCCGGGCGGCGTTCTGTTTCTCGCATCGTGCTCTTACAATGTCGCAGCGACCGATTTCGCCGATGCCGTGCGGCGCGGCTTGCAAGATGGCGGGCGCAGCGGCCGCATCCTGCGGAGCGCCGGCGCCGGTCCCGACCATCCGGTCCTCCCGGCGCTGCCCGAAACCGCCTATCTCAAATCGCTGACCCTCGCGCTCGACTGAAGTCAGGGGGCTATGGCGAACCCCTGTCGCCGGCCGTGCCGGCGCGCGAAGCGAGAAATGCGCTCGTCATATGTCACAAGCGGACAGGCAAGCTCGATCGCGGTGGCAATCAGCAGCCGATCGGCGGGGTCGCGGTGCTCGATCCCCTGCAGCTGATAGCTGCGGGATGCTGCTCGATGGTCGAGCGGCACCATCTGGATACCGGGCCGCTCAATGAAGCGGACGGCCCATTCTTCGACAGTCAAATCGAGTTCAATCCGCTGGGCATCAACCAGCATTGCCGTTTCCCACACGCTTATGGCGCTGAGGAAGATCGTGCCCCCACCTTGCCGACAGTCGTCGATTGCCGAGCGTGTTCGCATGCGCAGACGGATATCGCCACTGTCCAGCCATAAGGCGATGTGGGTGTCCAGCAACAGGCCATCCGTCATCGATCGATTTCGCGACCGGTTTCGGCGTCTGGTACGACATCGAGAACGGGCGCCGTCAGATCGACGCCTTCGCGGATCCGGACCGACCCGGGATGCGCGCCGAACAGGGAGTCGGAGCGCGCCTCGGCCTCTAAGAGGCGGCGCATCGCCAGCGCGACCGCCTCTGTCTTGTTGCCGTGCGTCATCTGCACGGCGGCCTTCTCGATCAGCGCCACGACATCCGGGCGGTTTATCGTGATAACGCTGGCCAAAACATCGATCCTGATATCATTACGTACATAATGCTACGGACTCGGGATGGATATTGCAAGCTCTAGCCGAGCCGGGCAAGGAAGCCGACGAGGCGGCGCGCGCACGGGCCGAACAGCATTGGCGCATAGAATTCGCCGGCGTCGCTTGGCGGCGGCGTCACCGCGCTCGGATAACAGCGCGCCCGCCAGCGCCAGGATGCCGAGCGGCACGAGCTCTCGGGCGACACGGCGGCGCGGCGGGTCGATCGACATGGAGCGGAGCATATCGCGTTCGCCGATCGCCGCGTTGACTTCGCCGACGGCGGCTGCTATCTAGCGCTGCATCATGACGACAGCGCGCGACGAGCTGCGACTTACGATCCGGGCGTCCTAGCGACGCCGGGCCTTGGCTCGTCTGTTCCCCCCGGGAACCTTCTTCTGCGCTTGGTGACCCTTATGATGTCGATGGTGTCGGCTTACCGCTGCGAGGCGTCCGCGACCGCCCGCCGCGTCGGCCAGCGACTTAGCACCGGCCGGCGGCGCTGACCCCGCCGGCCCCGCAGCCTTGTCCGACCCGTCGCAGCGACCGCGGTTCTCTGGTGCAGCCGGCGGTCCGATGTCCAGGAGATGCTCATGACCGCAATGCCGATCCACAAATACCGCGCGTTCGCGCCGATCAACCTGCCCGACCGCCAATGGCCGTCGCGCGTCACGACAAAGGCGCCGCTGTGGTGCTCGGTCGATCTGCGCGACGGCAACCAGGCGCTCGTCGAACCGATGGGCCCCGAGCGCAAGCGCCGCATGTTCGAGATGCTCGTCAAGCTCGGCTTCAAGGAGATCGAGGTCGGCTTTCCGGCCGCCTCGGACACCGATTTCACGTTCATCCGCCAGATCATCGAGGAGGGCCTCGTCCCCGACGACGTGACGATCCAGGTGTTGACGCAGGCGCGGCCCGAGCTGATTGAACGCAGCTTCGCCTCGATCCGCGGCGCCCGGCGCGCCATCATGCATCTCTATAATTCGACCTCGACGTTGCAGCGCCGCGTCGTGTTCGGCCTCGACAAGGCCGGGATCACCGAGATCGCCGTCACCGGCGCCCGGCTGATCCGCGAGCTGGCCGCGGCCATGCCCGAAACCGAAATCGTCTACCAGTATTCGCCCGAGAGCTTCACCGGCACCGAACTCGACTATGCGGTCGAGGTGTGCGAAGCGGTCATGGGGGTGTGGCAGCCGACGTCCGACAAAAAGGTCATTCTGAACCTGCCGGCGACGGTCGAGATGGCGACGCCCAACATCTATGCCGACCAAATCGAATGGTTCAGCCGCCATATCCGCGACCGCGATGCGATCGTGTTGAGCCTGCATCCGCACAACGACCGCGGCACCGCCGTCGCGGCCGCCGAGTTGGGCGTCATGGCGGGGGCCGATCGGGTCGAGGGCACGCTGTTCGGCAACGGCGAGCGCACCGGCAATGTCGATGTCATGACGCTGGCCTTGAACCTGTTCAGTCAGGGCATCGATCCCGGTCTCGATATCCGCGACATCGACGATGTTGTCCGCACCGTCGAATACTGCAACCAGCTGCCGGTGCATCCGCGCCATCCTTATGCCGGCGAACTGGTCTACACGGCGTTTTCCGGCTCGCACCAGGACGCGATCAAGAAGGGCTTCGAGGCGCTCGAACAGCGCAATGACGCGCTGTGGGAGGTGCCGTATCTGCCGATCGACCCGAAAGATCTCGGCCGTAGCTACGAGGCGGTGATCCGCGTCAACAGCCAGTCGGGCAAGGCCGGCGCCGCCTTTGTGCTGAAGGCCGACCACGGCCTCGATCTGCCGCGCAACCTGCAGATCGAGTTCTCCAAAGTCGTGCAGGAAGTCGCCGACCGCACCGGCAAGGAATTGACCAGCGCCGACATCTGGTCCTTGTTCGTCGACACCTATCTGGCGCGCGGCGGTGTGCGGCTCGCCGATTACACGCTCTTGCCGGAGCCGCGCCCCGGCGAACGCCGCATCGATGCGACGGTCGAGATCGCTGGCGCCGAGCGCCGCATCGAGGGCGTCGGCAACGGCCCGATCGCGGCGTTCGTCGATGCCTTGAAGAAGGATTGCGGCATCGCGCTGACCGTCCTCGACTACCAGGAGAATGCCGTGACCGCCGGGGCCGACGCGCAGGCCGCCGCCTACGTGCAGATTCGCAGCGCCGGTGCCGACGAGCCGCTGTTCGGCGTCGGATTGGACAGCGACATCGTGACCGCCTCGCTGAAGGCGGTGGCGAGCGCTGCCGGCCGGGCGCTGCCGCGTCAGGCGGGCGGCTGATCCACTCCGAGATCGACGTGCGGCGGCCGGGCGGCGCGGGCGAATGTTGCCGGGGTGCGACCACCGCCCGCGCTGACGCCGGCGCGGCACTGCGCTAGACTGCGGCAGCGCGATCGAGAAGGGCGCCATGCCGATGCTGACCCGCCTTGCCAACCCGGCCCGCTTCATGCGCACGAGCGGCGTCGCGCTGCCGTGGCTCGGCGCGCTGTCGGCCGGCGTCGTCGCGGTTGGGCTGGTGTGGGGTCTGGTGTTCGCCCCGCCGGATTATCAGCAGGGCGAGAGCGTCCGCATCATGTTCATCCACGTGCCGTCGGCCTGGATGGCGATGCAGACCTACCTGTTTGTCGCGGTGGCGAGCGGGGTTGCGCTGGTCTGGCGCCATCCCCTCGCCGACATCGCGGCGCAGGCGGCCGCACCGGTCGGCGCCGGGTTTACCGCCGTGTGCCTGGCGAGCGGCTCGTTATGGGGGCGGCCGATGTGGGGCACCTGGTGGGTGTGGGATGCGCGGCTGACCTCGGTCCTCGTGCTGTTTTTCCTCTACCTCGGCTATATCGCGCTGGTGAACGCATTTGACGATCGCAGCCGCGGCGCCCGCGCCGGTTCGCTGCTGGCGCTGGTCGGGGTTGTCAACCTGCCGATCATCAAATTCTCCGTCGATTGGTGGAACACATTGCACCAGCCGGCGAGCGTGCTGCGCCTCGGCGCCCCGACGATCGCGCTCTCGATGCTGCTGCCGCTGCTGGTCATGGCAGTGGGGTTCATGCTGCTGTTCGGCTGGCTCGTCCTCTTGCGCATGCGCGCCGCGCTGAACGAGCGGAAGGCGCATGCGCTGCGGCTTTACGGCCAGCTCGCGGCCGGCGCGGAACGGATGCCGGCGCCGCCGATCGCCGCCCGCGTGGCGCTGCGATAGGTGCCGCCGATGGTGCATATCGTCACGCATTGGCTGGCGATGGGCGGCTATGCCGAATATGTGTGGCCGGCCTATGGCGTGGCCGCAATCGTGCTCGGCGGGCTGGCGGTGCATTCCTGGCGCTGGCATCGCGCCAGTACCAACGCCCTCGACCGGCTGCAGCGCCGCACCGGACGCGACGAATGACGCGGAAACAGCGGCGCCTGCTTGTCGTCGTGGTGGGCCTGTCGCTGTTCGGCGCGGCGGTCGCGATGGTGTTGGCCGCGTTCAGCAGCGATCTCGTGTTCTTCTACAGCCCGAGCGATCTGATCGCCCGCGACATCGCGCCCGGCCAGCGCATCCGCCTCGGCGGCGTCGTCGAACGCCACACGCTCGTGCGCGAAGACGGCGGCAAGACCGTCGCGTTCCGCGTCACCGACGGCAGGACCAATATCGCGGTGACCTATACCGGCATCCTGCCCGACCTGTTCCGCGAGGGGCAGGGCGTCGTCGCCGAGGGGGAGCTCTTGCCCGACGGCATGTTCGCGGCGAGCACGATCCTCGCCAAACATGACGCGAAATACATGCCCCCCGAGGTCGCCGAGGCATTGAAAAAGGCCGGGCGCTGGAAGGAAGGCAGCCTGCCGGCCGGCCGCCCTTACGTGATGCCGGCGATCGTCCGCTGATTTACGGAGCCCCGCGATGCCAGGCCGTATCGACGAGACGCGTCCGTTTCTGGCCGTCAACATTGCGCTGTTGACCGTGTCGGATACCCGCACGGAGGCCGACGACCGTTCCGGCGGCACGCTCGCCGAGTTGGTCGCCGCGGCCGGACACCGGGTCGCCGCGCGCCGCATCGTGCGCGACGATCTTGCCGCGATCACCCGGCAGGTGCGTACCTGGATCGCCGATCCCGAGATCGATGTCGTCATCGCGACCGGCGGCACCGGCGTCACCGGCCGCGACGTGACCCCGGAAGCCTTTCACAGCCTCTATGAGAAGGAGATTGCCGGGTTCGGCGAATTGTTCCGCTGGCTCAGCTATGCCAAGATCGGCACCTCGACGATCCAGAGCCGCGCCACCGCCGGGGTTGCCGGCGGCACCTACCTGTTTGCGTTGCCGGGTTCGCCCGGGGCCTGCCGCGACGCCTGGCAGGATATTCTCGTCCACCAGCTCGACAACCGCTTCCGGCCGTGCAATTTCGTCGAGTTGATGCCGCGCCTGCAGGAGCACAAGGCGGCATAGGGAGGCCGGCGCCTCAGCGGCGCGGCTTCCTGACGAAGATCGTCGGCGCCCACGGCGGGGGCCAGCCTTCGATCCGCCGGCGCCGTTCGAGATCGTTGTCGGCGCGGCGGCGCGGCCTCTCGCCTTCGGGCTGGACGGCGCCTGCGCGCTCGCGGCGCAACTCCTCCATGCGGGCGCGGATCGTGACAAAATCGTCGGCAGCTCGCGGACGGCTCACCGGACCTCCTGCACGCAGACGGGGCGGATGGGCTCCGCCTCGGCGCGGCATAGTGGCGCGGAAGCCGGCCGCCCGTCAAATTTCGCGGCGGCCCCGCCGGTCACGGTTTCGCGTTGGGCTGCCGCCTCGGCCGGAACAACGACGAAGGTGCCGATGACATGCCGGCGCATCTGAAGGCGATGATTCGTTCGTCGCGCCGCGGCCTGCTGGGCGCCGTCGCGGCGCTCGCCGCAACCGCGGCGGTCCGCCGCAGCGTGGCCGCGCAACCCCCGCCGCCCAAGCTGTCGCAGCGGGCAGCGCACTATCAACCCGCACCGAAATTCGGCCAGAGCTGCGCGATGTGCCAGCTGTTCCGCCCGCCGGGTTCCTGTCAGATCGTGGCCGGCGCCATCTCGCCCCACGGCTGGTGCCAGTTCTT
>DATJUL010000482.1:0-7864 GCA_035502295.1 Allostellaceae bacterium
AACCCGGCGCCGTCGCCGATGCCGGCGATCGAGGCGCTGATCGAGGAGCACCAGCTGTTGAAGCGCGTCCTGCGCCAGCGCTCGGGCGAGGACGAGACCGCGACGATCGGCGCGCTCGGCGAAGAGATCGGCCGGGTCGACGTGTTTGCCGAGATCCCGAAGCTGGTCGCGCAGGCACTGGCCGACGGGCTGTCGATCGAGGGTGCCGGCGCCGCCTTGTCGATCGGCGCGGCGGCGCTGTTCCTGCGTTCGCTCGGCGGCAACCCGATGGACGTGCACCTGCACACGACGATCAACATCCGCCGCTACCTGATCCGGCTCGACGGCGTCAGCCTCCGGAACAAGCTGCTGCTGCTCCTGACCTGGCACACCGGCCCCGAAATCCGCTCGACCGCCGGCCGCATGCAGCCGGCGCCGCAGCCCGACATGGCGGCCGTCGCTTCCCTGCCGCCGCGCTCGCAGCAGGAGCTGCTCGATGTGATCAAGCACGCGATCTACAACCAACCGCCGACCGATTGGTCGCAGGTCTCCAATCTGGGCCTGATGCGGGCGGTGCCGGAAGTGCGCGAGGTCGTCAACTTGGCGATTCAGTATATGCAGTCCGGCTACGACCCGCGGGCCTTCATCGCGATGCTCGCCGAGATCGTCTGCCACGACAATTTCACCGAGATGCACGCCTTTAAGCACCACCAGTCGGTCGTCGAGGAATATTACGCGACGGCCGAGAAGTGGCGCTGGATGCACCTCGTGTGCGGCGCCCAGGCGGCGGCCATCTCGTTCGGCAAGAACATGGCCGTCTACGAAGAATACCTCGACCTCCTGCACGCGGCGTAAAGGCCAGCTCGTCATCCCCGCGAAAGCGGGGGTTCAGGGCAATGGCTCCCCGCTGCGGCCCTGGATTCCCGCGTGCGCGGGAATGACGATCCAGTAAACGCCCCGCCATATTCGCGGGGCGTTTGTTTCGGTGCAGTCGCGGCTCTGCCGGGCGTGGTCACTCGCTACTCGACGCGCCCGTCCCCTTTCAACGGGGTGATCCGTCCGATCAACTTGTTGCCTTTGAGGATTGCCGGCGTCGCGGTAACATTCCACAGCAACGCCGTCGGATAGCTGCCATCATTGCGGAAGGTATTGTTCTCGACCAGAATTTGGTCGGTCGGGTGGGTGACGCCCTCCTCGCCGATCGCGATTGCGGTGATATGGTTCTCGGCCTTGGGGCCTTTTTCGAGGGTGTTGCCGCGCACGAGGAGCGAGCCGCCGTTGGGAACGTCGATCAGATAGCTCGACGTGCCGTTGGGTCCGTCCTCAATATCGCAGTCGATCACCTCGGTATGGGCTGCACGCGATTTGATGCTGTGCCCCTGGCGGGTCTCGTAAAAGCGCGAATGTTCTACCCTAAGGAGTTTCGCGGCATTGATGTAGATGCCGTGCGAACACCAAGTTACGCACCGGTCAAGGCCGTTCCTCTCGAAATCGCTGTTGCGCACGATGATCGTCGATTGCGGTGAGGGATTGGCGAGGATGCCGTCCTCGTCGTTAATGAATTTGACCCCGTCGACGGTGAGGTCGCGCCCCTCCTCGCGGATCCCGGCACCGTTCCGGTCGGGCACGCGCGCGCGCTGGAGGGTCAGGTTTCGCACCGTCACATTATTGCCGTCGATGACCATGATGCCTTTTCCGGCGCAGGTCTTGTCGGTCAGGACAACCCCAGGTCCGGTGCCTTCAATGATGAGATCATTGGCGCGCCAAATGGCGCAGTCGAAATAGGTGCCGGGAGCAATCTCGACACGGTCGCCGTCCTTGACCTTATTCGCGACCTGCGACGGCAGTGTATAGGCCTTCCCCGGTCCGATGTTGTATGTGACCCCGGCAGAAGCCGCGGGGACCGTGAACGTGACAACGGCGAGTACCGCGGCGCATAACGGGAGAGAACACCGAATTCGCCGGGCCGCCGAGAAAGCGCGCCGTCGCGAAGCGGCGACAACCATGACGCAATCCTTCCCCGCGGTCGAGAGAGGCAGCCGCCATCAGGACGAGGCTGTCGCCGTGATGAGAGGGTTCGCTGCTGACGCTTCGCTGTAGATGCCCAGGCGGTTGACTCCTTCGAATGCCGCAACCTTATAGCATTCCGCCAAGGTCGGATAATTGAATACGGTATTGATAAAATAATCGATCGTTCCCCCGAAACTCAGAACTGCCTGGCCGATATGGATCAGCTCGCTTGCCCCGTCGCCGATGATGTGCACGCCGAGCAATGCCCGGGTTTCGCTGTGAAAGATCAGCTTCAACAGGCCGGTCGTATCGCCGATGATCTGCCCGCGGGCGATCTCGCGGTAGCGCGCCTTGCCAACTTCGTAGGCAACCCCTTCGTCCGTCAGCTCCTCTTCGGTCTTGCCGACCATCGAAATCTCGGGGACGGAATAGATGCCGTACGGGAAAAGCGCCGGGACGCTGTGCGCCGGAATGCCGAACCCGTGGCAGACCGCGAGGCGACCCTGCTCCATCGATGTCGATGCCAGCGCCGGGAAGCCGATCACGTCGCCGACCGCGTAGATGCCCGCCACTTCGGTGCAGAACTGCTCGTCGACCTTGAGGCGGCCGCGGCCGTCGCCGCACAGGCCGCATTGGTCGAGCGCCAGCTGGCGTGTCGCGCCGGTACGGCCGACCGAATAGAGCGCCTTGTCGGCGATGATCGTCTTGCCGCTTTCGAGGTGCAGCCTCACCCGCTTGCCGATCGCGGCGTCCTCGATTTCGATCCCGCTCACGCTCTCGCCGAGGCGCAAGGTCACCCGATTCTCGCGCATGTGATAGCACAGCGTGTCGACGATCTCGGCGTCGACGAACGGCAACAGGCGATTGCGCTGGTCGACCAGCGTCACCCGCACGCCGAGCGCGGCAAAGATGCTGGCATATTCGCAGCCGATGACGCCGGCGCCGACCACCGCCAGCGTCCGCGGCAGGCGATCGAGCTTCAATACATCGTCGCTGGTGAAGATATGCGTGCCGTCGAACGGGATATGACGGTCGCGCGTCGTCTCGGTGCCGCTCGCGATGACGATGTTGCGCGCCGAGACCGTGCGGGCCGTCGTGCCGTCGATAAAATCGAGCCGCAGGGTCCGCGGGCCGCAGAACGTCGCGGTCGCGGCGATCAATTCGACGCCGTTGCGCATCAACTGGTGGCGCGTTACGTCGATCTCGTGCTGGATCACCTTGTTGGTGCGGACCAGCAGGTCCTGCATCGTGATGTTTTGCTTGACGGTGTAGGAGGCGCCGTAGAACTCGCGCGAGCGGTAGCCCGACAGTTCGAGCACGGCTTCGCGCAGCGTCTTCGACGGGATCGTGCCGAGATTGACGCTGACCCCACCGAGCACGCTCGTGCGCTCGACGACGGCAACCCGCTTGTCCAGCTTCGCTCCCTGGATCGCGGCGCGCTGCCCAGCCGGCCCGGAGCCGATCACCAACAGATCATAGTCGTAACCCTGCGCCATCGCCCCCTCCTCAACGCCAAATACCGACGGCTCCGAACAAGCGTATGCAAGCCGCGTGACAACTGCATTAACATCGGCCGATCGCGACTTTTTCGCGCTTACATCGATTTCGCGTGACGGTTGTCATAAAGCTGTCGCAAGATTCACACGATCGCGTTAATAAATTGCGCCAACCTTCAGGCGAAAGCGCAATTGACAGCGGAGCTCGCGACATCACGATGGCGCAACCCGGATCGCAGATGAACCTTCTCGCCACCGCCGAGGGTCGCCGCATTTTCGACGCGCGCCACGCCACGCCGTGGCGCCATTGGGGCCCGTACCTCAGCGAGCGGCAGTGGGGCACGGTGCGCGAGGACTACAGCGCCCAAGGCGATGCCTGGGCGTACCTGCCGCATGAGCAGGCCCGCAGCCGCGCCTACCGGTGGGGCGAAGACGGAATCGGCGGGTTCGCCGACAACCACGTTCGCTGGGGCCTGGCCGTCGCCTTGTGGAACGAATGCGACCCGATCCTGAAGGAGCGTCTGTACGGCCTGACCAATACCGAGGGCAATCACGGCGAAGACGTCAAGGAACTCTACTACTACAGCGACGGCGTGCCGTCGCATGCCTATATGCGCATGCTGTACAAATACCCGCAGCGCGCGTTTCCTTATCTTCGCCTCGCTGCCGAAAACCTGCAGCGCGGGCCGCATCAGCGCGAGTTCGAGCTGGCCGATACCGGCATATTCGACGAGCGGCGCTATTTCGATGTCATCATCGAATACGCCAAGGCCGCGCCCGACGACATCCTGATGCGCGTCACCGTTGTCAACCGCGGACCGGAGGCCGCGCCGCTGCACATCCTGCCGCAGCTTTGGGCGCGCAACACCTGGTCGTGGAACAAGGACGCCAAGCGGCCGCTGCTGGCGCTGCAATCGGACAATTCGGTGACGGCGGTGCATCCCGATTTCGCGGCCATGCGATTTTATGCGGACTGCGGCGAGTTTCTGTTCTGCGAAAACGAAACCAACGTCAATCGCTTGTACGGCCTCAGCCGGCGCGGGCCGTTCAAGGACGGCATCGACGACTTTATCGTTCACGGCGTGCGCGACGCCGTCAGCCCGTACGGCCAGGGAACGAAGTGCGCGGCGCACCGCCAGGTGCATCTCGATCCCGGCGGGCGGGCGATCATGCGGCTGCGCTACCGGCCGGAGGACATCGACGATCCGCCGTTTGCGGACTTCGACGCGGTTTTCGCCGATCGCATCGCCGAAGCCGACGAATTCTACAGTGTTCTGCAGCACGACATCGCGGAGCCCGATCGCCGCCTCGTGCAGCGGCAGGCGCTGGCCGGGATGCTGTGGTCGAAGCAGTACTACCATCTCGAAATCACCCGCTGGCTGGCCGGCGATCCGACGCAACCCCCGCCGCCGGATCGCCGCAAGCGCGGCCGCAACGCCGACTGGCGGCATCTGCACAATGCCGACATCATCTCGATGCCGGACAAATGGGAATACCCGTGGTACGCGGCCTGGGACCTGGCGTTTCATTGCGTCACCTTCGCGCTGATCGACCCGGAATTCGCCAAGGCGCAACTCGTGCTGCTGACGCGCGAATGGTACATGCACCCGAACGGGCAATTGCCGGCCTACGAATGGGCCTTCGATGACGTGAACCCGCCAGTGCACGCCTGGGCGGCATTGCGCGTCTACGAGATGGACCGCGACCTGCACGGGCGGGCCGATTATGCGTTCCTCGAACGGGTGTTTCACAAGCTCGTATTGAATTTCAACTGGTGGGTCAATCGTAAGGACACTACCGGCCGCAACGTCTTTCAGGGTGGTTTTCTCGGCCTTGACAACATCGGACTGTTCGACCGGTCGTCGCCGCTGCCGACCGGCGGCTACATCAACCAGTCGGACGGCACCGCCTGGATGGCGATGTATGCGCTGAACCTGATGCGCATCGCGCTGGAATTGGCGCAGCGCAACCACGTCTATGAGGACATCGCGAGCAAGTTCTTCGAGCATTTCCTTTATATCGCCGAGGCGATGAACCGCATGGGCGGCGAGCTTGGCCTGTGGGACGAGCAGGACGAATTCTATTACGACGTGCTCAACATGCCCGGCGACCGCAGCCTGCCGCTGCGCGTCCGCTCGATGGTCGGCCTGATCCCGCTGTTCGCGGTGCACGTTCTCGGCTCCGAGATCTTCCAGGACATGCCCGAGTTCACCGCGCGGCAGCGCTGGTTTCTCAACCACCGCCCCGATCTTGCGAACCTGGTGTCGCGCTGGGCGCAATCGACCGAGGAGGAACAGCATCTGCTGTCGCTGCTGCGAGGGCACCGGATGAAGCGGCTGCTGCGCCGCGCCCTCGATCCCGGCGAGTTTCTGTCGGAGTACGGCGTGCGCTCGCTGTCGCGCGCGCATGCCGATCAGCCCTACGTCTTCGAACACGAGGGCACCGAGTTCACCGTCGAATACGAACCCGGCGAGTCGACGACACGCCTGTTCGGCGGCAACTCCAACTGGCGCGGCCCGATCTGGGTCCCGGTCAATTATCTCTTGATCGAGGCGCTTTATGAATTTCACCAGTATTACGGCGACGACTTCAGGGTCGAATGCCCGACCGGTTCCGGCAACCAATTGAGCCTGCGCGAGATCGCCGACGAGCTGAGCCGGCGTGTCTGCAACCTCTTTCTGCGCGACAGGGAGGGCCGGCGGCCGGTGTTCGACGACGAGCGCATCGCGCGCGACCCGGAGTTTCGCGATCATGTGCTGTTTTACGAATACTTCGATGGCGACAGCGGTCGCGGCCTCGGCGCCTCGCATCAGACCGGCTGGACCGGGCTCGTTGCGCTGCTGCTGCAGCGGCGCCATGCGGCGGCGCGGAACCTCGAAACCGGCGAGGCGAGCCTCGACGATTTCGGCGAGCGGCTCGCGACCGCGATCCCAGAAGCGCGGGTTCCGGGCAATCCGTGAGGAGACGCGGCATGGGCAGTGAGATCAAGCGGATCGGCGCGCGCGCGCTGAAGGGGCAATTGCACGACGGCGGCGAGATCGCGCTGCTCGACGCGCGCGAGGAAGGCCTCTTCGCAACGCGCCATCTGCTGATGGCGTCATGCGTACCGCTGAGCCGGCTCGAACTGATCATCGACGCGCTGGTGCCGCGGCGCAGCGCCCGCACGGTGTGGTGCGATGACGGCGACGGCTCGGCGCTGCGCGCCGCCCGCCGCATGGCGGCCCTCGGCTACGCGGATGTCGCGCTCCTCGACGGCGGCATCGCCGCCTGGGAAGCCGCAGGCTTTCGCGTCTACAGCGGCGTGCACGTGCCGTCGAAGGCGTTCGCCGAGGTCGTCGAGCACGAGGCCGGCACGCCCTACATCAGCGCGCCGGAGCTGAAGGCGCTGATCGATCGCGGCGCCGACATCGCGATCTTCGACAGCCGCTCCTACGAGGAATACCACGATAACAGCATCCCCGGCGCGACGAGCGTGCCCGGCGCCGAACTGGTCTACCGCTTCGCCGATCTCGCCCCGTCGCCGGACACCACGATCATCGTCAATTGCGGCGGACGCACCCGCTCGATCATCGGCGCGCAGTCGCTGCGCAATGCCGGCTTCGGCAACCGGATCGTGTCGCTGAAGGACGGCACGATGGCCTGGCACCTCGCCGGCTTCGAGGTCGTCAGCGGCGCGCGCCGGCGGCCGCCCGAGGTGTCGGCGGCGGGCTTCGCGGCGGCGAGCGGGGCGGCCGCGCGGGTCGCCGCGCGCTGCGGCATCCGCCGCATCGATATCGCGACGCTGCGAGCCTGGCGGTCCGAAACCGACCGCAGCCTCTATCTGCTCGACGTGCGCACGCCCGAGGAATACGCCGCCGGCCACCTCGCGGGCGCCCGTTCGACGCCCGGCGGGCAGCTGGTACAGGAGACCGATGCGCATATCGCCACGTGGAACGCCCGCATCGTGCTGGTCGACGACAACGGCGTGCGCGCGACGATGACCGCATCGTGGCTGAAGCAGATGGGCTGGGGTGAGGTCGCGGTGCTGGTCGCCGGTCCCGGCGACGGCGATTGGGTCGCCGGCCCCGACCGGCCAGCGGTTCTCGGCCTCGACGGCGTCGCCGCCAACGCGATCGAACCGGCGGCGCTGCGCGCGGCGCTGGCCGCCGGCGGGACGGAAGTTGTCGATCTCGACACCAGCCGCGCCTACGCGCGCGGCCATATCCCCGGCGCCTGGTTTGCGATCCGCTCACGCCTCGCCGAGGCGCTGGCGACGCTTCCGGTGGCGCGGCAGATCGTGCTGACCTCGCCTGACGGGGCGCTGGCGCGGCTCGCGGCGGCCGATCTGGGCGACGCCGCGCCGGCGGCGATCCTGGCGCTGGCGGGCGGCACTGAGGCGT
>DATJUL010000483.1:0-6281 GCA_035502295.1 Allostellaceae bacterium
ATCGGCGAACACGCGGTCGGTGTGCTTCGCCAGCATGCCGCTCGGCAACAGCTCGAACGCGCGGATGTGGGCGCGCCGCGTATCGTTGATGTAGAGCAGCGTTTCGTCGGGCGAGAAGGCGAGGCCGTTCGGCAGCACGAAATCGTCGACGAGGAGGGAGAGCGTGCCGAGGTCGGGCGTCACCCGATAAACCCCGGCAAAGGTCAGGTCCCACGCCTCCGGCGCGGCCGGGCTGGTCCACGGATCGGTGAAATAGATGCAGCCGTCCGACTTGACGACGACATCGTTGGGCCGGTTGAGCCGCCGGCCCTGGAAGCTGTTGGCGACGACGGTAATGCTGCCGTCGGGTTCCAGGCGGGTGACGCGGCGGCTGTCGTGCTCGCAGGCGATGAGGCGCCCCTGCCGGTCGCGGGTCAGCCCGTTGGCGCGGTTGGTCGGTTCGAGAAAGACCTCCGCGCCCTTGCCCGGCTCGTGCTTCATGCGGCGGTTGTTGTGGATGTCGCTGAACAAGAGGTAGCCGCCTTCCTTCCACCACAGCGGCCCTTCGGCCGGCCCCTGCGGCCCGCCGAACCCGTCGGCAAGATGTTGGATCGGCTCGGCGGGCGAGAGGATGTCTTCCAATGCCGCTTCGTAGGCCTCGATGCGCGGCCGCACTCCGCCGTCTGACATGGCGATCCCTCCCAACTCGGCGTGTTGTCGCGTCGCGCAGCCTAGCGTGTTGCCGGCCGCTTGGCGATGCGCCGGTTGCGGCCGGCAGCGCGGCGTCGATGGCGCAACAACTAGCGGTCTGCCGGTCCCGGCTTGCCACGGGTTGACGCGGTGGCCGCGAAATCTTGTCGCCGTTGCGGCGATCCGCTATCAAACTGTCATAGTCGCGTGCTATCGGGCAGGCGAGGAACGGAAGGGACTTCGGTGACGACCCTGCTCGAAGGCTGCCCGGCCCTGGTGCTGAACGCGGATTTCCGCCCGCTCAGCTATTTTCCGCTGTCGCTCTGGTCGTGGCAGGATGCGGTCAAGGCGGTGTTTCTCGACCGCGTCAACATCGTCGACCATTACGATGCCTATGTGCGCAGCCCGTCTTTCGAGATGCGGCTGCCGAGCGTCATCGCGCTGAAGGAATACGTGCCGGCGGCGCGCCATCCGGCGTTTACCCGGTTCAACGTGTTCCTGCGCGACCGCTTCAGCTGCCAGTATTGCGGCCGGCCCTACCCGTCACACGAATTGACGTTCGATCATATCGTGCCGCGCTCGAAGGGCGGGCGCACCGTATGGGGCAATGTCGTGACCGCCTGCGCCGGCTGCAACCTGTTGAAAGGCAACCGCCTGCCGCAGCACAGCGGCATGTACCCGAGGCACAAGCCGATCCAGCCGACAACCTACATGCTGCAGCAGAACGGCCGCGCCTTCCCGCCGAATTACCTGCACGAAAGCTGGCGCGACTATCTCTATTGGGATACCGAGCTGGATCCGGTTTGAGCAGCGCGCCGACGCTTCGGGTCATTCCGCCCCCGACAGGTATTGCCGGACGATCGGACATTTCGACTGCGTCAGCGGCGCGAACGCGCTGGTGCCCGGCACGGTTGCCAGCAGCTTGAGATAGTCCCACGGATAGCGCGATTCCCCCGGCGTCTTGATCCGGAACAGGTGCATCTGGTGCACCAGGACGCCGTCGATCCGGATGCGGCCGTCCGGCGCGTAGAAATCGTGGACCGGCATCGCCAGCATCGTCTTCATGACCGTCGCGGCGTCGAGCGTGCCGGCGCGGGCGACCGCCTGCAGATAGTGGGTCGTCGCCGAATAGACGGCGGCTTGCGCCGCGGTCGGCATCGCGCCGATCTCCCCGTAGAACCGCTTTGACCAGGCGCGCGTCTCGTCGTTCATGTCCCAATAGAACGGCACGCTCATCAGCATGCCTTGCGCGGTCGCGAGGCCCAGCGCATGCACGCCGGTGATGCGCAATACCAGCCCGGCGAGCACCTGCCGTCCCGGTATCATGCCGAGCCTGGCCGCCTCGCGGATGATGTTGTCGAGATCGCCGCCGGCGGCGGCCAGCCCGATCACCTTGGCACCCGATTGCCGGGCGCGGGCCAGGTAGGACTCGAAATCGCCGCTGCCGAGCGGATAGAGAGCATTGCCGAGCACCTGCCCGCCATGCGCCTCGACGACCGCCGCGGTGTTGTGCTCAAGATCGAAGCCGAAGCTGTAATCGACCGTGATGAAAAACCAGGTCTTGTCGCCGGCCTCGACGACCTTGGCACCGAGCGTGTTGGCGATCGCATAGGTATCGATGCCGTAATGCACCGAGGTCGGCGTGCATGCCTCGTTCGACAACCGCTCTGCGTCGGCGCTTTCCAGCATGACGATCTTGTCGCGGGTTTGCGCGATGCGCTGAACGATCAGCGCCTCGGACGACCCGGTCACGTCCATCAGCGCAGTCACGTTGTCTTTGCCGAACCAGTCGCGGGCAACCGCGGCGGCGCGGTCGCTGCTGTTCTGCGAATCGGCGATCAGCACCTCGATCGGCCGGCCGAGCACACGCCCGCCGAAATCGGCAACCGCCATGCGCGCCGCCGTCGCGCTGCCGATCCCGGTGTTGCTCGCATAGGGACCGGTCATATCGAGAATGAGGCCGAGCTTGACCACCCCGGCGGCGGCCGGCGGTCCCTGCGCGCGCACCGGACCGACCGCGGCGACGGCGCCGGTCAGCAGCGCCGCGATCACGGCAATGAGTGCGAAGCGTCGGCGTTCTCCCATCATCAGCCCGTTTGGTAAGGCTCGTCGTCGATCGCCGTATACATGACACTCCCGGCTTTGACATAGCCCCGATACATACCGTCGCAGTTGACGGCATCCCGCGCCGCGACGCATGGCGAGCATGAAATCGGTAGTCATGATTGTGTCGGGTCGGCCATTCTCTGCCCGCATGAAATGCCGTCACGCGATCGCCGTGTCGCACCGCCGCGCTCTTCGCCATGATCCCCGCCGACCGCGCCGTGGCGAGCGCGGCTGAGCGATCCGCGCTGGCCGCCCCGCTCGCGGCGTCGCGGCTGCGCCTCGCGCTGCTCGGCCTCGGCATTTCGGTCGTGCCGCTCGACACCTCCGTCAACATCGCGTTTCCCGACATCACCGGCAGCTTCGGGCTGCCGATCACGATGATCCAGTGGGTCATCATCTGCTATACGCTGACCAATGCCGGACCGCTGCTCGCCTTTGGGCGATTGGGCGATCTGTGGGGCCACGCCCGCGTGTTTCGCGCCGGTCTTCTGTGGAGCATCGCTGCGTTTCTGCTGTGCGCCGTGGCGCCGAGCTTCGGCTGGCTGCTGTTCTTCCGGTTTCTGCAGGGGATTGCCGCCGCGCTGATCCTCAGCTGCGCGCCGGCGCTGGTGACCGGGCTTTATCCCGAGGCGCAGCGCAGCCGGGCGCTCGGCGCGTTTACGCTGATCTTTGCGCTCGGCTCCGCCAGCGGGCCGCTGATTGGCGGTGCCTTGGTCGCGCGCTGGGGCTGGCCGGCGGTGTTCTGGTTCCGCGCGCCGATCGCGCTGACCAGCCTCGTCTTCCTGCGCGGTCTGCCGCGCAGCGCGGCGCATGTCGGCGAGCGGCGCTTCGATATCGCCGGCGCGCTGCTGCTCGCGACGGGCCTTGCCGCGCTGCTCCTGGGCCTCAACGCGCTCGCCCGGCTGCGCGCCGGTGACGATGTCGGCCTCCTGCTGCTGCCGGCCGCGGCGGCGAGCTTTGCCGCCTTCGTGTGGTGGGAAGGCCGGGCGGCCCAGCCGATCGTCCGCATCGAGTTGTTCCGCCGCGCGAGCTTTACGCTGATCAATGCGTCGAGCGTCCTGATGTACCTCGTCACATTCGCGGTCATGCTGTTCGCGCCGTATTTTCTGCGCGACCACACCCGGCTGCCGGTGCTCGCGGCCGGGGTTGTGCTGGCGAGCGGATTTATCGCGATGGCCGCTTTCTCACCCCTCGCCGGCTTTGTCGTCGGCCGCCTTGGGGCGCACCGCATCGCCCCGCTCGGCGGCATCGCCGCCGGCGCCGGCCTCTTTCTCGTCGGCTTCTGGCGGCCCGACACCGCGCCTTCCGTCATGGTGGCGACGCTGGCGCTGCAGGGCCTCGGGCTGGCGCTGTTCCAGGTCGCCTACATCGAGCTGGTCATGGCCGCCTCGCCGCCGGCGCATCGCGGCGTTGCCGGCAGCCTGTCGATGCTGACCCGCACGACCGGCGTCGTCATCGCCGCCGCGCTGCTGACGCTGGCCTTCCATGGCGTCGACAGCGCCCTTCGCGCCGCCGGCGCCGCACCGGCGCCGGCGTTTCTCGGCGCCTATCGGGCGATCTTTCGCGGCGCCGGCATCGTCGCGATCCTGACCGGCTGCCTGGTCGGCTGGTCGGCCCGCCGCCTGGCGCACGAGCCGCGCGACGCGGGGGTTTAAACCCGCCGCGCGCATGCCGAGCTATTGCCGTGCCGGCCCGCGTCTCGCACAGCAGGGCCCAGAGGGAGGACGACATGGACGACCACGTCTACCGGGTCATCGAAATCGCCGGCTCGTCGGAAAAGAGCATCTCGGACGCGATCCAGACCGCCGTCAGCCGCGCCTCGAAAACCCTGCGCAACCTGCGCTGGTTCGAGGTCGTCAACACCCGCGGCCATCTCGACGGCGGCAGGATCAGCCACTATCAGGTGACGCTGAAAGTCGGCTTCACGATCGACGAGGCAAATCCCGGAGCCTGACGGCATAGGACGAGCGCTGATCAAATTCGCCGCGGGCCGCGCCTGGCGCTGCTGGATCCGTTCCGACCCGGGCGCGCTCGTCGCCGACTTCGACCGGGTGTGGGGCGAGCTTGTGCCGCGCCGCCGCGTCATGACGCCGCTTGCGCACGCATTGACACCGGGCGCCGAGAGCACAACATCTTGTACCGTAACGATGGACGGCGATCATGTCAGTCAATAACGCACAGCTCGCAAATGAGCTGGACGCTGCTACGAGCGCGCCAGGCCATGTCTCGTACAGCGATCTGCGCCAGCATTTGAGGCAGCATCTCGATCAGGTCTGCGCGAGTCGCGCGCCACTGGTCGTCACAAGACGCAACCGGGAAGCGGTCGTCATGCTGGCGCTGTCGGAGTATGAAAGCATGACCGAGACGCTGCATCTGCTGCGCAGCCCGGCGAACGCCGAGCACCTGCTGCGATCGATCGCCGCGGCGGAAGCCGGCGAATTCGTCGAACCCGCGCTCGATGAATGAGGGTGTTGTTCACTTCATCGGGCTGGGCCGATTATCTCGCATGGCAGGAACACGACCGTGACACGCTGCGCCGCGTCAACGAATTGATCCGCGACATCGGGCGGCAACCTTTTCGGGGAATCGGCAAGCCAGAACCGTTGCGCGGCGATTTGCAGGGCTGGTGGTCGCGGCGGATTACCGGCGATCACCGGCTGGTGTATCGTGTCGCTGGTGTCGGAGAGGAGCAGCGGATCGAGATCGTCGCGTGCCGCTATCATTGTTCCCGGCGTGGCTGATCTGGCGTCTGAGACAATGAAAACAAGAGAGACGAGCTGCGGCGTCATCGTCACCGACGGAGAGCGGCTCGTGCTCGGGCACGCGACGCGTTCGCCGCGCTGGGACATCCCGAAGGGCGTCGCCGAGCCGGGCGAGAGCCTCATTGCCGCAGCCCAACGCGAACTCGGAGAGGAAACCGGCCTTGCGGCGCCCGCCAATGCATTGCAGCCGCTCGGCGTCTTCCCGTACCGGCCGGGCAAGGACCTGGCGCTGTTCCTGTGGCGGGTGCCGCACCTCCCCGATGCGGCAACGCTGGTCTGCACCTCGCATTTTGCCTGGCAAGGGCGCCTATTGCCGGAATTCGACCGTTTCGGCCTGTTCACGCTGGAGGAAGCGCGGGAGAGCGTCGGCAAGGCGATGGCGACGCTCCTCGCCGGGATTTCGCTCGGGGCATCATCGCAGCCTTCGGAATTCGCCGGCGGGCGTGCTAAATAGAGGCAGTTCCAGCCAAGGAGGCCCCGATGCCCAAGCTCCGCCACATCGCGATCGCCGCCGAAGACCCCGAGGCGATGGCCGAATTCTACAAGCGGGCGTTCGATTTCGTCGAAGTCGGGCGGCCCAACGGCGTGCTCGCCGACGGCGTCTTCCTGTCCGACGGCACGCTCAACATGGCGATCCTCAAGTTCAAAACCGATCAGCTCGGCAAGGGCATGGATTTCCGCGGCCTGCATCATTTCGGCGTGCTGGTCGAGGATGTCGACGAATTCTCGCGGAAATTGGAGAGC
>DATJUL010000484.1:0-4932 GCA_035502295.1 Allostellaceae bacterium
GCGGCCGAGACCGCCCGCATCGTCGCCGATTACCTCGCCGGCATGACCGACAGATTCGCCCTCGACGAGCACCGCCGCTTGTTCGATACCTACGCGTCGGTATGACAGATTTGCGATGACCGTTTCGCGCTTGCCTCACCCCATCGCGTCATGGCCGGGCTTGACCCGGCCATCCCGGGACCCCCGGGTCAAGCCCGGGGGTGACGGGTTTAGGGGCGAAAGCGCCAAAGCCGATATTGTTCGCCGATGACCAACATTTACGGCGATTTCCGCCGGCTGGTGCAGACTGCCCTCGACAGCATGGCGGCGGATTGCGCGCTGCCGGCGGGGCTCGATTACGGCCGCGTCGCAGTCGAGCCGCCGCGCGATCCGGCGCACGGCGACCTCGCGACCAACGCCGCGATGGTGCTGGCCGGCGCCGCAAAGCAGAACCCGCTGGCGCTCGCCGAAGAGATCGCGGCGGAGCTCGGCGCGCACGATCTCGTCACCGGCGATTATCGCGGCCGCGGCTTTACGGCGACCGCGGCGCGGCCCGGCTTCATCAACATCCGCCTCGATCCTGCGGTGTGGCACGCGCAGTTGCGCGCGATCCTCGCGGCCGGCATCGCCTGGGGCGATGCGCCGCTCGGCCGCGGGCACCGGGTCAACATCGAATTCGTCTCGGCCAATCCGACCGGGCCGATGCATGTCGGACACGGCCGCGGCGCCGTCGTCGGCGATGCGCTGGCGGCGCTGCTCCATAAGGCCGGCTTCTCCGTGCACCGCGAGTATTACGTCAACGACGCCGGTGCCCAGGTCGACGTGCTGGCGCGTTCGACCCATCTGCGCTACCGCGAAGCGCTCGGCGAAAGCGTCGGCGCGATCCCGGAGGGTTTCTATCCCGGCGAATACCTGATCGAAACCGGCCGGGCGTTGGCCGCGCGCGACGGCCGGAAATGGCAGGGCAAGCCCGAGAGCGAATGGCTGGCCCCGGTGCGCCAATTCGCAATCGCCGAGATGATGAGGCTGATCCGCTCGGATTTTGCCGCCCTCGGCATCGCGTTTGATGCCTTCGTCTCCGAGCGTGCCCTGGTCGAGAGCGGCGCGGTCGAGGAATGCCTGGCCGCGCTGGCGGATCGGGGTTTGATTTATGTCGGCACGCTCGAACCTCCGAAGGGGAAACCGCCGCCCGAGGATTGGGAACCGCGGCCGCTGACCCTGTTCCGCGCGACCCGGTTTGGCGACGAGGTCGATCGCCCGGTCAAGCGGTCGGACGGCTCGTTGACCTATTTTGCCGGCGACATCGCTTATCACCGCGACAAAGTGAGGCGCGGCTTCCGCGACCTGATCGACCTGTGGGGCGCCGATCACGGCGGCCACGTGAAGCGCATGCAGTCCGCGGTCAATGCCGTGACCGAAGGCAAGGCTGCGCTCGACATCAAGATCTATCAATTCGTGAACCTGTTCGATAACGGCGAGCCGGCGCGGATGTCGAAGCGCGCCGGCACGTTTGTGACGTTGCGCGAGGTCGTCGATGAAGTCGGCAAGGACGTCTTCCGCTTCATGATGCTGACCCGGCGCAACGACCAGGCGCTCGATTTCGATTTCGCCAAGGTCGCCGAGCAGTCGAAGGACAACCCGGTCTTCTATGTGCAGTATGCGCATGCCCGCGCCGCCTCGGTCATGCGCCACGCCGCCGAGCAGTTGCCGGCCGAGCGCCTGACCGATGCCGCGCTGGCGGCGGCGCCGCTCCACCTCTTGACCGATCCGCTGGAGCTGGCGCTGATCCGCCTGCTCGCGGGCTGGCCGCGGCTCGTCGAGGCCGCCGCCGAGGCGCACGAGCCGCACCGCCTGGCGTTCTTCCTGCACGAGATCGCGGCGCAGTTCCACCTGCTGTGGACCAAGGGCCGGGACGCGGCGACGCTGCGCTTTCTCGTCGCCGATCCGGAGCTGACCTCGGCGCGGCTGGCGCTGGTGCGCGGCGCGGCGCTCGTCGTCGCCTCGGGCCTTCGGGTGTTCGGCGTCGAACCGGCCGAGGAGATGTGAGGATGCGCCAAGCGTTCGGCGATTACGAAGACCGCGCCGACGATTTCGAGCTGATCGGCGACGAGCGCGGGGACGAGGACGACGCACCGCCCGCCGACCGGCGGTTGCCGACGATCGCGCTGACGATGCTGGTCATGGCGCTGTTCGCCGGCGGCCTGTGGTTCGCCTATCATCGCACCGCCCCGCGCCCGTCCCTCGGCGGCGCCGGCGTGCCGCTGATCCGCGCTGACCGAACGCCCGACAAGGTGAAGCCGGCCGAGCCCGGCGGCATGAAAATCCCGGATCAGAACGTTTCGCTCTACAACGAAAAGCCGGGAATATCGCCGATCGAAAAACTGCTGCCGCCGCCGGAAAAGCCGCTGCCGCTCCCGGAACCGCCGCCACCGCCGCCGCGCCAGGCGGTCGCGGCGCCGTCGCCTGCCATGATCGCGCCGCCGCCGGCCGCGACGATGGCGCCGCCCCCCGCCGCCGAGCCGCGGCCGGCGATCGACCCGCGCGAAGCCGCGCCGCCGGCGATCGAGCCGCGCGAAGCCGCGCCGCCGGCGATCGAGCCGCGTGAGGCCGTGCCGCCGGCCGCATCGCACCCGCCCGGGTTCGGGCGGATCGAAGTCCGCCTCGCTTCGGTGCGCACGCCGGATGAGGCGCGCGCCGAGTGGGACCGGTTGAAGCGCGAGAACCCCGAGTTGCTGGGCCGGCTTCATGCGTTTGCGGTGCGCAGCGCAGAGGGCGGCCAGGGCATCTTCTATGGCGTCGAGGCCGGGCCGTTCGCCGATGTCGCCGCCGCGGAGCATCTGTGCAGCGAATTGCGGCGGCGCGGTCGCGGGTGCGTCGTTGCCCGCTGAGAGCAGGCCGCCGCGCGCCCTCATCCTCGGCTGCGCCGGCGAGCGGTTGACGGAAGCCGAGGCAAGGTTTTTCGCGGCGGCCGACCCGGCGGGCTTCATCCTCTTTCGCCGCAACTGCCGCGACCGCGCGCAGGTACGCGCGCTGGTCGGCGACTTGCGCGGTGCGGTCGGGCGGCCCGCGGCGCCGGTGCTGATCGATCAGGAAGGCGGCCGCGTCGCCCGCCTCGCGCCGCCCGAATGGCGCGCCTATCCGGCGCCGGCCGCGCTCGCCCGATTGGCGGATCCGCTGGCCGAGGAAGCGGTGCGGCTCGGCGCCCGGCTGATCGCCGACGACCTCGCCGAACTCGGCATCACGCTCGACGCCGCGCCGGTGCTCGACCTGCCGCAGCAGGGCGCCGATCCGGTCATCGGCGACCGCGCCTACGGCAGCGACCCGGCGCGCGCCGCCGCCCTCGGCCGCGCCTGCTGCGACGGGTTGCTGGCCGGCGGCGTATTGCCGATCCTGAAGCACATCCCCGGCCACGGCCGCGCGCGGGTCGACAGCCACCACGCCTGTCCGCGCGTCGCGGCCGAACACGCGCTGCTGTCGCGGATCGATTTCGCGCCGTTCCGCGCGCTCGCGGCGATGCCGTGGGCGATGACGGCGCACATCGTTTACGCGGGAATCGACGATTCGGCCCCCGCCACCTTTTCCGGCAAGGTAATCGACACCATTATCCGCAAGGAGATCGGGTTCGGCGGGGTGTTGATCTCCGACGACATCGCGATGGGCGCGCTCGCCGGCACGCTCGCCGAGCGCACCCGCCATGCGATCGACGCCGGCTGCGATCTCGTCCTGCATTGCACCGGAGTGTTGGCCGAAATGGTCGAAATTGTCGAAGCCGCCGCGCCGCTGTCACCGGCGGCCGCAGACCGCCTCGCCCGCGGCGAGGCGATGCGGCAGCGCGCCGGGCGCCCGTTCGATGCGCGCGCCGGCGCGGCCCGCTTTGGCGAATTGCTGAGCGGTTGCAACGGGGCGCGCGCGTGACCCCAGGCGGCGATTGGGCCGGCATGCTGCGGGAGGCCACCACCTGGGTGCTGCCGGTGGTGTTTGCGGTGACGTTTCACGAGGCGGCGCATGGGTTTGTCGCCTACGAGTTCGGCGACGACACGGCGGCGCGCGCCGGCCGGCTCAGCCTCAACCCGCTCAATCACATCGACCCGTTCGGCACGGTGCTGCTGCCGGCGGTGCTGTTTTTGACCTCGGGCTTTCTGTTCGGCTATGCCAAGCCGGTGCCGGTCAATTTCGGCCGCCTGCGCCATCCCCGCTGGGACACGGTGCTGGTGGCGCTGGCCGGCCCGGCGACGAATGTCGCGCTGGCGATCGTCTCGGCATTGCTGTTCTACGCCGTCGATCTGGCGCCGCACACGATGTCGGACTGGCTCGCGCGCAACCTCGTCAACTCGCTGCAGATCAACGCGGTGCTCTGCGTCTTCAACATGCTGCCGTTTCCACCGCTCGACGGCGGCCGGGTTGCGGTCGGCATCCTGCCGCGCTTTCTCGCGCGCCCGCTGGCGCGGGTCGAGCCCTACGGCATGCTGATCCTGTTGCTGCTGTTCGTCGTCTCCTACGCCGGCGTGCGCTTCGGTCTCGGCTTCAACCTGCTCGGCTGGCTGATCGGGGTGCCCGCCGAGGCGTTGATGCAGTTTGTGCTGCACCTGACCGGGATCGCCGCGTGAACGGCGAGACCGCCACGGCGCCGCCGCTCGTCCTCGATCTCGACGGCTATGAGGGGCCGATCGACCTGTTGCTGGCGCTGGCGCGCGAGCAGAAGGTCGATCTTTCCAAATTGTCGATCCTGGCGCTGGCCGACCAGTATCTCGCGTTCATCGCCGCGCAGCGCCGATTGCAGCTCGAAATCGCCGCCGATTACCTCGTCATGGCGGCGTGGCTCGCCTATCTGAAATCGCGCCTCTTGCTGCCCCAGCCGCCGGCCGAAGACGACGGGCCGAGCGGCGCGGAACTGGCCGCAGCGCTGGCGCATCGGCTGCGCCTCCTGGAGGCGATGCAGCGCGCCGGAACGGC
>DATJUL010000485.1:0-4401 GCA_035502295.1 Allostellaceae bacterium
GTCAAGATGGCGCGGCGGGTAGGCGGCGGGCGCGATGTCGACGACGACGAGCCGCGCGACCGCGGCGCCGTGGCCGAGCGCCGCCATCATCGCGGCCTTGCCGCCCATGCTGTGGCCAATCAGCGCAAACCGGCCGATGCCGAGCGCCTGCAGCGTCGCGCAGACATCGTCGGCCATCTCCTCGTAGCTCATCGTCTCGGCCCACGGCGAGTTGCCGTGGTTGCGCAGGTCGAGTGCGACGACGCGGCGGCGCGCGGCAAGCCGCCCCGCGATCGTCGCCCAGTTGCGTCCCGCGCCGAACAGCCCGTGCAGAATGGCGACCGGCGGGCCGGCGCCCGCGCCGTATACGATCGCGGCAAGACGCAGCGCCATGCTCTGCTCCCTCGTGGCGCGCGGCGGGGCGCTCCAATCCCATGTAACCCGGCCGCCACGGTGCGGCACAAAACCGTTGCAAATCGGGCGGGATTCACCCTGCGGCATCGTCCCCGCTCTATCATGGCGCGAGATCCGCCATGATTGCCGCATGCACGCCGCCGTCGCCCTCCTGGTTCTGGTCCTGACCTATATCGGCATGGCGGCCGGGCGGATTGCCTGGCTGCGCGTCGATCGAACCGGCATCGCGCTGCTCGCGGTCATCGCGCTGTTGGCGAGCGGCGCGATGACACTCGACGATTTCGGCAGCGCCGTCGACATGCCGACGCTGGCGCTGCTGTTCGCGATGATGATCATCTCGGCGCAATTTGCCGAATCGGGGTTTATCGATCTGTGCGCCCGCACGATCATCGGCGCGCGCGGGGTCGAGCAGCGCGGCGGCGCGGCGGCGCTGTTGGCGCTGACGGTGGCGATCGGCGGCGGGTTGTCGGCGGTGCTCGCCAACGACATCCTGATCATTACGATCGCACCGCTGCTGATCGCCGGGGCGGGGCGCCGCGGGCTCGACCCGCGGCCGTTTGCGATCGCACTCGCCGCCTCGGCCAATGCCGGCTCGGCCGCGACGCTGATCGGCAATCCGCAGAACATCCTGTTGGGGTCGATCGGCCGGCTTGGGTTCTGGGCGTTCCTCATGACCTGCGGCGTACCGGCGCTGTTCGCGCTCATCGTCGTCTTCGCCGTCGTCTGGCTGCAATGGGGTCGCCGCCTGCGCGCCGAAGCGGACCCGCCGGAGACCGCGCCGCCCGCTCTGCCGTCGCATGTTCTCGACCGCAACCAGACGATCAAGGGCGCCGTGGCCGTGCTCGCGCTGCTGATCCTGTTTGCGACGCCGCTGCCGCGTGAGATCGGCGCCTTGATCATCGCCGCCCTGTTGCTCGCCAACCGCAAGATCACCAGTCGCACGATGATCGCCGCGGTCGATTGGCCGCTCCTCCTGCTGGTCTCCTGCCTGTTCGCGATCACCGGCGAACTGAACGGCTCCGGGATCGCGTCTCGCGTGCTTGCCTTCCTCAGCGACAGCCGCTGGCTGCCGGGCAGCCTGACGCTGCTGTTGCCGTTCTCGGTCGTGACCACCAACATCGTCGGCAGCCTGCCTTCGGCGATGCTGCTCATTCAAATCTGGCCGAACCCGCCGCCCGGCGTGCTCTATGCGCTGGCGTTGCTGGCGACGCTGGCCGGCAACCTGTTCTTGAGCGGCAGCCTGAGCAACCTGTTGATCGTCGAGCAGGCGGAACGCGTCGGCAGCCGCCTCGGGTTTGCCGACCATGCCCGCGCCGGCGTGCCGATCGCGCTCATATCGCTCGCCTTCGCGACCGCCTGGCTGGCGCTCATGCACATCCTGCCGCTGGCGCAACCCGCCGCGGTTCCGCCATAACTCAGCCCGATCGACGGCCGCCGCGGCGACGGTCGGATGCGCCGGCAACGGCATTCTGTTTGAGGAGCGGTCGTGGCCTTGGAAGTATTGCGCATCGGCACCCGCGGCAGCCCGATGGCGATGGTCCAGTCGGGTCTCGTGCGCGACCGGCTCCTGGCCGCCCACCCCGGTATCGCCGTCGACCTGGTGCCGATCCGCACAACCGGCGACCGGGTGCAGAACCGCCTCCTTGCCGAGATCGGCGGCAAGGGCCTCTTTACAAAGGAGATCGAGGAGGCGCTGCTGCGCCGCGAGGTCGATATCGCGGTGCATTCCTTAAAGGACATGGAAACCGTCGTGCCGCCGGGGCTGGCGATCGGCTGCGTTCTCGCCCGCGACGATCCGCGCGACGCGCTGGTGTCGTCGGGCGGCGCCGGGCTGGCAGCGTTGCCGGCGGGCGCACGCATCGGCACGGCATCGCTGCGCCGCCGCGCGCAACTCCTGCGACGGCGCGGCGACCTCCGCATCGCGCCGATCCGCGGCAACGTCAACACCCGGCTCAACAAACTCGCCGCCGGCGAGGCGGAAGCGCTGGTGCTGGCGCTGTCCGGTCTCGAGCGCCTCGACATGGCAGGGCTGGCGAGCGAAATCCTGCCGACCGAAATGATGCTGCCGGCGGTCGGCCAGGGCGCGCTGGCGATCGAATGCCGCGCCGACGACGCGCGGGTGCGTCCGCTGCTGTCGGCACTGCACGATCCGGCGACGGCGGCCTGCGTCGCCGCCGAGCGCGCGATGCTCGCAGCGCTCGACGGCTCGTGCCGCACCCCGATCGCCGGGCTGGCGACGCTTGCCGGCGACCGGCTGTCGCTCGCTGGCTTGTTGCTGGCACCGGACGGTCAGGCCGAGCGGCGCGGCCATATCGCCGGCGCGATCGGCGACGCCGCGGCGCTCGGCACCGCGCTCGGCAATGAGCTGCGGCGCGATGCAGGACCCGAATTCGGCCTCGCCTGACCGGGCGCGCCGACGACTCCTTCTATCAGGGATGCGCGGGCGGCGGCGGCGCGGTCATCGGCGGCGGCGGCTCGTGCATCGGCATCCCGCCGTGCGATGGCATCATGCCGTGGTGCATCATCGTGCCGCCCTCGCCGGCGGTGATGCGCGCCAGTTCCTGTCGGTTCAAGTCCTCGGTCATGCGGTCGCCGGCGCTCCGGTTCACCATCGGGTGGCCGTGCATCGCCTTATGCCGCATCGCCATATGCCGCATCGGCCGGCGATGATGCATCGGCTTCGCCATCGTATGATGCGCCGGGTGGTGCATCATCGGGGCGGGCGGCATGTTGGACGCGGGAGCGCTGGGCGCGGCCGCCCCTTGCGCCCAGACGGGGGCGGCGATCGCCAGGGCCGCAGCCATCGCCGTACCGATGAGGAGATACCGCATGCCTCTGTCCTCTCTGGCAGTTCCGGGTTGACGATGGCTCGGAAAGGCTCGCATTGCCCGCAACGGCCCGCGCCGGCTTCGGGCGCCCGTGGCGACGCACGATCCGCCCTCGCCGATCGCGATGATAGGGCCGGCGCCGCGGGGGTTCAAGGACTTGGGGTTGCGCCGCCGGTAGGGAGCGCGCGTCGGCGCCGCGCCGCCGGCCGGTTGGGCGCGGCGCTGGCATCGGCCCTGCTGCTGCTCGTGGCGCTCGCGCGGCCGGCGGTCGCCGCCGACCACGACACGCTGACGATCGGCATCACACAGTTTCCCGCGACGCTCAACCCCGACATCGACGCGATGGCGGCAAAGAGCTACGTGCTCGGCATGGCGGTGCGGCCGTTCACGGTTTACGACGCCGGGTGGAAGCTCGTCTGCCTCCTTTGCACGCGGCTGCCGTCGATTGCCAATGGCTTGGCCGTGCCGGTCGCCTTGCGCAACGGCAAAAAGGGCATCGATCTGACCTACACGATCCGCCCCGACGCCCGATGGGGTGACGGTGCGCCGGTCACCACCGCCGATGTGCTGTTCACCGACGCGGTCGGGCGCAACCCGCAGAGCGCCGTCACCGCCGCCGACCTCTATCGCCACATCACGAAGATCGATGTGAAGGACCAGCACACCTTTACGCTGCACCTCGACAAGCTGACCTTCGATTACGCCGCGATCGACGATTTCGTGCTGCTGCCGGCGCATCTCGAACGCGCCGCCTTTGCCGACCCGGTGCAGTACCGGGTCAGGAGCCGCTACAACACCGATCCGACCGATCCCGGCCTCTACGACGGCCCCTATCGCATCAGCGAGGTCGCCACCGGCTCCTATGTCGTCTTGACCCGCAACCCCTATTGGGCCGGGCCGCCCGGCCCTTTCCGCCGCATCACGGTGCGCGCGATCGAGAACACCGCGGCGCTCGAGGCCAATCTCTTGTCCGGCACGATCGACATGGTGGCGGGCGAACTCGGGCCGCCGCTCGACGAGGCGCTCGCCTTTGAAAAGCAGCACGGCAGCCAATTTCATATGATCTACAAGCCGGGCCTGATCTTCGAGCATGTCGATCTGAACCTGGCGCGGCCGGCGCTCGCCGACCGCCGGGTGCGCGAGGCGCTGCTCCTCGGCATCGACCGCAGGGCGATCAGCC
>DATJUL010000486.1:0-2560 GCA_035502295.1 Allostellaceae bacterium
GTCATGCGCCCGCCGTTCGGCCATATCGGCATGATGGCGTCCGCCGCGGCGCCCGCCGCCGTGTGGCGGCCGATCGCCGAATGGCTGCTCGCCGCTCTTGATTGACGGCGCTACAGAGGCGGCCGCCGCTGCCGCCACGGCGTCGCCTGTTCATAGGCGTGCGCGAGGCGCAGCACCGTCGCGTCCTGGAAGCGCTTGCCGACGATCTGGAACGACAGCGGCAGACCGGAACCGGTAAAACCGCAGCACACGCTCATCGCCGGGCAGCCGGTGACATTGAACGGGATCGTCAGCGACGGCCGCTCGAAGGTCGCGAACTTGCCGACTTCGTCGATCGGCGGCGCCTCGCTGATCGCGCTGGCGGTGACGAGCACATCGAGATCGGCCATCGCGCGGTCGAGCTCGGCGATCAACTCGCGCCGGCGGCGCAGCGCCTGCACATAATCGGCGCCGCTGATCAGCGCCCCCAGCACCATGCGGTCGCGGAACATCTCGCCGTAATCGGTGAAGCGGCGCTTGAGTTCGCCTTCGTGGATCGCGTAGGCCTCGGCCAGCATGATCGTCATGCCGCAGGCGGACCAGTCGGCGAGCGGCGACAGCGTAACCTCGCGCACCGCGCAGCCGATCTCTCCGAGCTTTTTCACGGCGGCCTCGATCGCAGCGCGGGTCGCGTCATTGGCCGGGTTGTCGCGCTCGTAGAAATGCCGCACGAGGCCGACGCGCAGCCCCCTCACCGCGCCCGCGAGCGCGGCGCGGAAATCGGGGATCGGACGGTCGGCGCTCGCCGGGTCGGCCGGGTCGTGGCCGGCCATCGCCTGCAGCATGATGGCGCAGTCCTCGGCGGTCCACGCCAAGGGGCCGGCATGATCGAGCGAGAAGGCGAGCGGCAATATGCCGGCGCGGCTCACGAGGCCATAGGTCGGCTTGATGCCCGCGAGGCCGCAATAGGCCGCCGGACCGCGGATCGAGCCGCCGGTGTCGGAGCCGGTGCCGCCGAGCACGAGACCGGCGGCGACCGCGGCCCCGGTGCCGCTTGACGAACCGCCGGTGAAACGCGATGGATCCCACGGGTTGCGCGCCGGCGGCCACGGCAGGTCGAATGACGGCCCGCCGAGGGCGAACTCATGCGTCGCCAGCTTGCCGACGACGATCGCGCCGGCCGCGCGCAATTGCTTGACCGAGAACGCGTCGGAAGCCGGCACATGGTCCTGCATGATTTTTGAATGGCCGGTCGTCGCCACCCCGGCGGTTTCGTAGATGTCCTTGAGGCCGATCGGGATGCCGTGCAGCGGGCCCTTGTAGCGGCCAGCGGCGATCTCGGCTTCGGCGGCGCGGGCGGCGGCGCGCGCCGCGTCGGTCGTGACGCAGATAAAGCTGTGCAGCTTGTCGTCGAGCGTTGTGATGCGGTCGAGCCGGCTGTCGAGCAGTTCGACCGGCGACAATTCGCGCCGTTCGATCAGCCGGGCCGCCGCAGCGATCATCAGATGATCGGCGACCATCGCTCAATCCTCCGGGAAGCGCACGACATGCGCCGGTTCAGCCGCGACATCACGCCCGCCCGGCGGCCGCAGCCGCGCCACCATCGCCTCGACGAGGCGCGAGGCGGCGGCGATGTCGTCGCGCTCCTGATCGGGCACCGCCAGCCCCAGCCGCGCCAGCGCCATATCCAATTCCGCCCGGGTCATCGTAATCCGCCCTCGATTTTGGCGTCGCGCAGCGGTGTGCCGGCTTCGGCGAGGCGGCGCAGGAAGTCGCTAGGGCGCCAGCGCTCGCCGTAGCGCTGATGCCAGGCGGCGATCTGGTTGTAAACTTCGCGCACGCCGATGCCGTCGGCCCAGTACATGAGCCCGCCGCGGTAGCGCGGGAAACCGAAGCCGTAGAGCCACATCACATCGATGTCGCTGGCCCGCAGCGCCTTGCCCTCGTCGAGAATCTTGCAGGCTTCGTTGACGCTGGCGAACAACAGCCGCTTCAGGATCTCGTCGTCCGACAATTCGCGCTGCGGCACGCCCAATTCGGCCGCGGTCTCCTTGATGATCTTCGCGACCTCGGGGTCGGGATGGGGCGTGCGGTCGCCCGGTTCGTAGCGATACCACCCCTTGCCGTTCTTCTGGCCGAGGCGGCCGGCTTCGACGATGCGGTCGGCGATCGGCATCTTGCGGTAGTTCGGGTTTTCCTGCGCCCGGCGCTTTCTCACGTCATAGCCGATGTCGAGGCCGGACAGGTCGGAGACCGCGAACGGCCCCAATGGATAGCCGAAATCGACCATGACCTTGTCGACCTGCTCGGGCAGCGCGCCCTCTTCGAGCATGATGATCATCTCGCTGCCGAACGGACCGCGGCTGCGGTTGGCGACAAACCCGTCGGTGTTGCCGGCGAGCGCCGAAACCTTGCCGATCTTGCGGCCGAGCGCCATCGCCGTCGCGATCGCCTCGGTGCTGCTCTTCGTGCCCTGGACGACCTCGAACAGTTTCATGACGTTGGCCGGCGCGAAGAAATGCGTGCCGGCGATGTCCTCCGGCCGCTCGGTGACATTGGCCATGATGTCGATGTTGATGCC
>DATJUL010000487.1:0-4559 GCA_035502295.1 Allostellaceae bacterium
TCGTCGTGACCGCTCTGCCGGAAGTGCTGCGCGCGACCGCAGGTCTTTACCTGATCATCTTTTCGGCCGCGGTGATGCTGATGGTGCTGTTCATGCCGGAGGGTCTGGTCGGCCTGTGGGACTGGCTTGTCGCCCGCATCGGCAGCGACGCCGGCGGCGCTCTGGGCGCTGCCGAACCGGGCGGCGACGCCGAACTCGGGTGAGGCGATGGCGCTGCTCGAGATCGCCGGCCTGACCAAGGATTTCTTTCATTTCCGCGCGCTGAGCGACGTCAGCCTCGCGGTCGAGCCGGGCGAACTGCTCGGCATCATCGGGCCGAACGGCTCCGGCAAGACGACCCTGTTCAACTGCGTCACCGGCGTCCTCGCGCCGACCGCCGGGCAGGTGCGTTTCGACGGTCGCGACATCACCGGGCTGAAGGCCGACGCCGTGTGCAAGCGCGGCATCGCCCGCACCTTCCAGCTGATCCAGCTGTTCCCGCAGATGACGGTGTTCGAGAACATGCTGATGGCGGCGCAAGAGAAGGAGGGCAGCCTGCTGTCGCGCCTCTTGCTGCGCGAGAGGAGCGAGGTTTCCGAGCGGGCGCGGTCGCTGCTCGACTACCTGAAGATCGCCGACGTCGGCAGCAACCTCGCCGCCAACCTGTCCTACGGCCAGCAGAAACTGCTCGATTTCGGCATGGCGCTGATGTCGCGGCCGCAGGCGATCCTGCTCGACGAGCCGCTCGCCGGCGTCAACCCGACGATGATCCAGGCGCTGGTCGGCTACATCGAGGAGCTGAACGCAACCGGCCAGACCTTTGTCGTCATCGAGCACAACATGGATGTCGTCATGTCGCTGTGCCGGCGCATCGTCGTCCTCAGCCAGGGGCGCCGCATCGCCGAGGGCACCCCGGCGGAGGTTGCCGACAACCCGCTCGTGCTCGACGCCTATTTCGGCAGGTAGGCATGGCGCTGCTGGAGATCCGCGACATTCGCGCCGGCTACGGCAGGATCGAGATCCTGAAGGGCATTTCGATGGATGTCGAGGAGGGTCAGGTCGTCTCGATCATCGGCCCCAACGGCGCCGGCAAATCGACCGTGTTCAAGACGCTGTTCGGGATGCTGCGGGTCACCGCGGGGCAGGTCCGCTTTGCCGGCCAGGAGGTGACCAATCTGCCGCCCTCACGCTTGCTGAAGCAGGGGATCGCCTATGTGCCGCAAGGCCGCAATGTCTTTCCGCTGATGTCGGTCGAGCAGAATTTGCGGCTCGGCGCCTACATCCGGCCGCGCTCGGCGGCGCTCGAAGCCGAGATCGCGCGCGTCTACGACACCTTTCCGGCCTTGGAGGAGCGGCGTCATCAGCGGGCCTCCGATCTGTCCGGCGGGCAGCAGCAGATGCTCGAAATGGGACGCGCGCTGCTGCTCAAGCCGCGGCTCTTGCTGCTCGACGAGCCGACCCTCGGTCTCGCGCCGATCGTGTTCAAGGAGATCTTTCGCATCATCGAGGATCTGCGGCGCGCCGGCCAGACGATCCTGATGGTCGAACAGAACGCGGCCCAGGCACTGGAGATTTCCGACTATGCGTACGTGCTCGAACTCGGCCGGAACAAGTTCGAGGGGGCGGGCGTCGCGATCCGCAGCGACGAGCGCATCCGCCGCCTCTATCTCGGGCGCTGAGGAGGCGTATCATTGCCGTCCTTATCAGGAAGGAGCCGCACGATGACCCCGGTTTCCGCGCACAACATCGAATTCGTCGGGCACAGCGACCAGGCCGGGCGCGGCGACGGCGTCCAGGTCATGGTGACGAAGGGCCACGCCTTTGTCGGCCACATGTTCTCGGACGGCTTCACGGTCACCGATGTCAGCGATCCGCGGCACCCGAAGCCAGTGAATTTCGTCGCCGCACCGGCCAATTCGCGCGCCTTCCATCTGCAGACGCACGGCGACCTCCTGCTCACGGTCAACGCGCCGAACATCTGGGTCTTGCAGGGCTATTCCGACCCCAACGACTATTTCACGGCGTCGATCACCGAAACTTTCACCAAGCGCGACAAGGCGTTTGCGGCGGGCCTCCGGGTCTACGACATCTCGAAGCCGGCGGCGCCGCGCGAGATCGCCTTCATGCCGGTCGACGGGCTCGGGCTGCATCGGCTGTGGTATGTCGGCGGGCGCTATGCCTATGCCTCATGCCACTGGCAGGGCTTTACCGACCATATCCTCGCGATCATCGACATGCAGGAGCCGACCCGGCCGGAAATCGTCGGCCGCTGGTGGCTGCCCGGCATGCATATGGCGGGCGGCGAGACGCCGGCGTGGCGGGGTCGGCGCTATGCCCTGCACCACGCGATCGTCGCCGGCAATCTGGCCTATGCCGCGTGGCGCGACGGCGGCATGACGATCCTCGATGTCGCCGATCCTGCCGCGCCAAGGCTCCTCGTCCATCGCAACTGGAGCCCGCCGTTCGGCGGCGGCACGCACACGCCGCTGCCGCTGCCCGACCGCAACCTCGCCGTCTTCGCCGACGAGGGCAACCTCGACGAGTGCCGCAACGGCATTCAGCGCTGCTGGGTGTTCGATGTGCGCGAGCCGGCGAACCCGGTGCAGATCGCCGCGTTCCCGACCCCAGCGGAAGAGGATTATTGCCGGAAGGGCGCGAAGTTCGGGCCGCATAATCTGCACGAGAACCGCCCCGGTTCGTTGCAGAGTTCGGAGCTGATCTTCGCCACGTACCAGAATGCCGGCGTGCGCGTGTTCAACATCAAGGACCCCTTCGCGCCCCGCGAAGTCGGGCACTTCGTGCCGCCGGCGCCGGAGCGGATGGTCGATCCGCGCCCGGGACGGCCGCGCGTCATCCAATCCAACGATGTCTATGTCGGCCCGGACGGCCTGATGTACCTGACCGACGTCAACGACGGCCTGACCATCCTGCAATACAAGGGGTGAATATCGCAAAAAGCGTGACTGCCGCCCGGCCTCTCCGCCGGCGGCGCCGATCCGGCATTTTATGAACTACCGGTTCGGCAGATCGAGGGGGTAGATCGGGCGGCGCACGTTGTTGAAGGTGAGCTGCGAATAGTCCGACGTGCAGACGCCGTGGCCGGCGCAGTCGACGACGGCGCGCGCCAGATGCCCGAGACCGGCGCGCCAATGGATGCGGCTCTTCAGCATCACATAGCGCTTCTGCGACGGATCGATGCCGAGCGCGAGGAAGCAATTCAAATCGCTCGGCTCGACATGGCGCGAGATCAGCGCGATCTCGACCCGGCCGGTGTCGAACACGACCGAGGGCCCCATGTCGGTCAAGACGCCCTTCTGCATCGGCCCCCTATTGCGGAAGCGGCCGTCGGAGATCGTCTTGACCCGTCCGGTCACGGCGAGCGGGCGGCTGTCGCCGGGGATTGCCGGCATCGCCATCCTGCCGCCGACCGCTAACGCGATCTCGGCGCCGATGCCGGCGGCAATCGCCTGCTGCACCGCCGCCGGATCGTAGATTGCGAAGGCCGCGACATTGTCGAGGCCGGCGCGCAGGATCGCCTTCAGCACAATGGTCGTGTCCATCGTGCCGCCCGAGGCGCAATTGTCGAAATGGTCGAGCAGCACGACCGGTCCGTCGCCGGGCGCAGGCGGCGGCAAAGCGGCAGCACGCGCCAGCGATTGGTCGAGCGGCTCCAGCTGGTAGACGAAATCGGCACGGTCGGCCCACGCCCGATCCAACAGCTCGTCGCGCAGCTTGTCGGCCAAGGCCATGTCGCCGTCGGTCGCGACGACGGCCGACAGCCCGGCGTTGGCGATGTCGGCGTGCGGAAAGCCGGTGAACAGGCTGGCGCATAAAGCACCTTCCCCGCTCATCGCGGCGCAGCGCGCCTGCAATTCCCGGTTCGGGTGGTCGTCCGTGCCCTGGCGCATGACGTGCGGCAGCATCGGCAGATTGCCCCAGGCCATGACCGGCCGCACCTCGCCGCGCATCGCCCGCAGCAGGATTTCGCCGGCGCGTTTCGCGGTGTCGTAGGTATCGATGTGCGGGTAGGTGCGGTAGCCGGCGACGACCGTCGCGTTCGCAATCATCGCGTCGTAGAGGTTGGCGTGCATGTCATAGGCGACCGCGATCGGCGTTTTGCCGTCGATCGCGCGGATCCGGCGCAGCAGTTCGCCCTCGCCGTCTTCCAGGCTCTCGGTGACCATCGCGCCGTGCAGGTCGAGCAGGATGCCGTCGAAGCCGCCGGTCCTGCGCCCTTGGGCGACCGCCTCGCAGATCGCGCCGGCGATGTGCTCGTAGGCGGCATCCTCGACCGGGCGCGACGGCGGCGCCGAGGCGGCGACCGGCAGCACCACCTCGGCCCCTTCACGCGCCGCGAGATCGAGATAGGCGCCGAGACCCGATCCGGTGCCGCGATAGGCCTCGATCGCCGCCTCGCCATACGGCGGCCCCGGCCCATGCCCGAACCGCGCGAGCGGCGTCGGCACCGGCGAGAACGTGTTGGTCTCGTGCTTCATCATCGCGATCAACAGGCGCATGGCGGGTTTCCTGGGCTGCCTCATTCAACGATAGCGCGCCGTGGGGACGGCTGCCCAGCCTTG
>DATJUL010000488.1:0-6204 GCA_035502295.1 Allostellaceae bacterium
TTCCAGACCTATGGCGGCTTTGCGTTCGCCAAGGAATACGACATCGAGCGCAAATGGCGCGAAGTCCGCATCTACCAGACCGCGCCGATCTCGACCAACCTGATCCTCGCCTATATCGGCCAGCACGTCTTGGGCATGCCGCGTTCGTATTGAGGCGGAACGCCGCCATATCGCGGCATGGACGCGCCCGCCCCATGCGGTAGATTGGGCCTATGCAGGCGGATGTTGTGGTCCTCGGGGCCGGGATGGTCGGCGTTTCGGTTGCCGCGCATCTGCAGCAGCGCGGCAAGGCGGTCGTGCTGATCGACCGGCGTCCGCCGGGGGAAGAAGCCTCCTTCGGCAATGGCGGCCTCATTCAGCGCGAGGCGGTGGTGCCGTACCCGTTTCCGCGCGCCTTTGCCGAGTTGTGGCGCATCGCGCAGAACCGCTCGGTCGATGTCCACTACCATCCGTCGGCGCTGCCGGCCTTGGCGCGGCCGCTGTTCCTCTACTGGCGCAACTCGGCGCCGGCGCGCCACGCCGCGATCGCGCGGCATTACAGTACGCTGATCATGACCGCGCCGCGCGAGCACGAGGAGCTCGCCGCGGCGGCCGGCGCCACCGCCCTGTTGCGGCCGGTCGGCTATATCCGGGGATACGAAGATGCCGCCGCGTTCGCCGCGGAGCTCGCCCGGGCGGAGGGTGTCAAGCGCGATTTCGGCGCGAATTTCGTCGCGCTCGACGGCGCCGCCCTCGCCGACTTGGAGCCGCATCTGCGCCATGGATTTACCGGCGCGCTGCACTGGACCGATCCCTACGCGGTCAGCGATCCGCATGCGCTGACGCTCGGCTACGCCCGGTTGTTTGAGCGGCTGGGCGGGCATGTCGCGCGCGGCGATGCGATGACGCTTTCCCGCAACGGCGCCGGCTGGCGGGTCGCCGCCGACGGCACGACGATCGAGGCGGCGGACGCGGTCGTCGCGCTCGGTATCGCGTCCGATCGGCTGACGCGGCGGTTCGGCTATGCGCCGCCGCTGTTCGGCAAGCGCGGCTACCACCGGCACTTCACGCCGACGGGCAATGCCGGGCTGACCCGGCCGGTCGTTTCGAATGGGTTTCTATTGGCGCCGATGCGGGCCGGCATCCGGCTGACGACCGGCGTCGAATTCGCCCGTCCCGGCGCGCCGCCGACCCCGGTGCAGCTGCGCCGCGCCGAGCCGATTGCGCGCACCCTCTTGCCGCTCGGCGAGGCGGTCGAACCGGCACCGTGGATGGGCATCCGGCCGTGCACCCCCGACATGCTGCCGATCATCGGTCCGGCGCCGTCGCAGCCGCATCTGTGGCTGGCGTTCGGCCACGCCCATCAGGGCTTCACGCTCGGCCCGACGACCGGCCGGCTGCTCGCCGAAATGATGACGGGCGACAAGCCGTTCCTCGATCCGCTGCCGTTCCGCGCCGAGCGCTTCCGCTAAAGCGCAAGGCTGCGCAGGAATTCGAGCATCGCGGCGTTGACCTCGGCGGCGCGTTCCTGCTGGGTCCAGTGGCCGCAGCCCGGCAGCATGATCGTCCGGCGCAGGTGCGGCACGAAATGCGCCAGGTTCGGGATCAGCCGGTCCATGCCGGGAAACTTGACGACCGGGTCGCGGTCGCCGGCGACGTAGAGCGCCGGCACGCCGACCGGCACGCCGTCGAACGGCGCCAGAAGTTCCCAGTTGCGGTCGATGTTGCGATACCAGTTGAGGCCGCCGCGAAACCCGGTGCGGGTGAACTCGGCGGTGTAGAAACCGATGTCGGCCGCGCTGAGCCAGCCCGGCAGATCGGGCGCAGCGGCGGCATTCGCGAGAAAGCCGCCGCGCCGCGGCACCATGCCGAAGCCGCGGCCGGATCCGCTGCCCGGCGCGTCGCCGGAGATGCCGCACAGCATGCCGCGCATCGTGCGCCCGACGTCGCGCTCGAATTCGGCTTCGGCGACGCCCGGTTCCTGGAAATAGAGCTGATAGAAGACGGCGTCCTCGGTCTGCGGCATGACGCTGGTCGGCCGCACCGGACGGCGCGGCACATGGGGCACGCTCAGCCCGACGACGGCGGGAAAGCGGTCGGGCCGCAGCCGCGCCGCGAGCCAGGCAACGGGCGCCCCCCAATCGTGGCCGGCGATGACGGCGCGCTCCTCGCCGAGCGAGTCGAGGAGGCCGACCATGTCGCCGACGAGATGCAGCAGCGTGTATTTGTCAATGTCCGGCGGTGCGTCGGTCTGGCCGTAGCCGCGCATGTCGGGCGCGACGGCGTGAAAGCCGGCCGCCGCCAAGGCCGCGAGCTGATGGCGCCACGAGTACCATGATTCCGGGAAACCGTGACACAGCAGCACCGTCGGGCCGCTGCCCTCTTCGGCAATATGCATGCGGATGCCGTTGGTCTCGATCGTGCGATGTGTCACGTCGTTCATTGGCGTCTCCGGTCGACGATGTGTGGGGACAGCATGCCACGCTGACCGCGGTCGAGCGAGGGCGTGCCGCCGCATTGTGCCGGAGCGGCCGCGCGCCTATTCTGCGGCATTCGCACGTCTGCTCGGACGATCGCCGTGAGCCAATCGTTTCTGCCGCCGCTCGCCCCGTTCCCGACGACGAGGCTGCGCCGCAACCGGCGCGACGCCTGGTCGCGCCGCCTCGTCGCCGAGAATGCGCTGAGCGCGGCCGACCTGATCTGGCCGGTCTTTGTGCATGACGAGGACGGCCGCGCCGCGGTGCCGTCGATGCCGGACGCGTTCCGGCTGTCGATCCCGGCGCTGATCGATGCGGCGGGCGAAGCCGCCGCGCTCGGCATCCCGACCGTTGCCGTATTCCCGGCGATCGCTGCGACGCTGAAGGACCCCGAGGGCGGCGAGGCAGTCAATCCCGACAATCTCATATGCCGCGCGGTGCGCGCGCTGAAGGAGGCGCTGCCCGAGCTTGGCGTGTTGTGCGATGTGGCGCTCGACCCGTTCACCTCGCATGGGCATGACGGCGTCATCCGCGACTTCTATGTCGCCAACGACGAGACCGTCGCGATCCTGCAGCGTCAGGCGATCGTGCAGGCCGAAGCCGGCTGCGACATCATCGCGCCCTCCGACATGATGGACGGGCGGGTCGGCGCGGTGCGCCGGGCGCTTGACGACGCCGGCTGGGACCGGGTGCGCATCATGTCGTACGCGGCGAAATATGCCTCGTGCTTTTTCGCACCGTTCCGCGACGCGGTCGGCTCGGCGACGGCGCTCGGCAGCGCCGACAAGCGCACCTATCAGATGGACCCGGCGAACGGCGACGAAGCATTGCGCGAAGTCGCGCTCGACATCGCGGAAGGCGCCGACATGGTCATGGTCAAGCCGGGTCTGCCGTATCTCGATATCGTGCGCCGGGTGAAAGACGCGTTCCGCCTGCCGACCTTCGCCTACCAGGTGTCGGGCGAATATTCGATGATCAAAGCGGCGGCCGCGAACGGCTGGCTCGACGGCGAGCGCGCGATGTTCGAAAGCCTTCTCTGCTTCAAGCGTGCCGGCGCCGATGGCATCCTCAGCTATTTCGCGGTCGATGCCGCCCGGCGCCTGCGGGCAGGATGACGAATTCGGCAAGTTAATGCCACAATAATACGTCGAATCCGATCCAAAACGACGCGCCGAACAACCTGTTATTCACCAATCAGTAACCAACCTCGCCGCAATCTTTGCTGCGAGGCGGTCGCCCGCCTCTCTGATGCGGAGCGCCTAGGATGCTGTCCGAACCGGCTTATAACATCAGTCGCGGCGAAGCGGAGCGGAAGCGGCTGTCGGTACTCACCTCGCTGCTGTTGATCGGCGGCGCCAGCGTGGCGCTGTGGTCGGCGATTATTTCCATCATCGCTCATATTTCTTGACCGCTTTTTGCCGGCCGGGCCCTCCGCGCGGCGTGGCGTCGGCGGCGACCGGGTGGCGAACTCCGCGGCGTCTGGTGTCGGAAGGCCGATATGACGAGGCCGATCATCACGACCATGAGCGCATCGGTGATTTCCGCCGACCGGCCCGGCAAATAGGTTTCCGCGACGCTCGTCGCGAGCAGCAGCAGCGCGACTGACAGCGTCGCCAGCCACAGCGGCAACAGAGCCTCGGCGGCGAGCCACACCAGGCTCCCGTAAAGAAATAATTTCTCCAGCATGGACATGATGTTGACGCTGAGCGAGCCGTAAAGAAAGCTGCGGAACGGCAGCCAGCCGAACGGCCGCGCCTCGGTCAGGAAATCAAACGGCTGCAGACGGCCGACCACGATCGAGATGCACAGCACCGCTGCCGTGAGCAGCGCCGCAAGGCGCGGCCGATGGCCGACCGCAATCCACAGCATCAGCGTGATCGCCGCGCCGATCGCTTCGGCCGGCGTCACGATCAGGCGGATGATTGCGACCTTGGCGGCAAAAACCAGCGCCATGAAAAGCGCCGCGGCGATGCGCGACCGCTCGACGCCGACCACGCTGCCGATCAGGCAGCTCGTCGTCAGCCACAGCGCGACATAGCGCAGGATATCATGCGGCGAGGCGTGCGGCGCGACGATCAGCGGCCGCAGCGCGTGCCAATATTTGTGCAGGTCGATGGTCGGCACGTACGGATAGAGGTGATAGCCGAGCATCGCGACCAGCAGCAGCACCGGCATCGGCTTTGCGGCCATCTCCCGCAGCGGCAGATACCGGCTGAGATCACCAAGCACGACCGCTGCGACGGCGCCTAAGACACTGCCGCATGTGTTGAAGTAGACGTCCGACATGCTGTCGTCGCGCCCGGCATCGTAGTATTGCGCCAGCTCGACGCTCGTGCACAGCACCAGCCCAGCCACCGCGACGAGCAGAATTCGGGATTTGCGTCCGCGTGGTATCGCCAACGCCAGCAAAAACCCGAACGGCACGTACAACAGGATGTTGGTGGCAATGTCGCCGTAACTCGTGCCGAGTTTTTTCCAGCTGGCAAACAGCGTCGCTACCGGGCCGATCCCGCCCGGCGGCCGCGCGAAATCGTACGGGTACAGCGAGCCGTGCAGCATCACGGCGACGACAACCAGGGTCAGCAGCAGATACCGGCGCGCCGCCATCGGCCGTTGCGACGCCGTCTCGCCGTCAGGCGCAAATCGGCGGCAGTGTCGCCGCCAGCCCGAACCGCAGCTCGACCGGCGTCTTCAGCCCGAGGCGGTCGTGGGCGAGGGTGCCGTCGCCGCGGGAATGCGCGATCTCGCCGGACCGCGGCGGGCGGAAACGCATCTCCGGCCGTCGGCCGCAGACTTCGCCGATCGATCGCGCCAGCTCAAGCACCGAAGTCGCGGTCCCGGAACAGATGTTGTAGACCGCCGGCGCCGGCGCCGGCCGATCCATCGCCGCGAGGAAGGCGGCCGCGACATCGGCGACGAAAATGAAATCGCGGGTCTGCGACCCGTCGCCGAAGATGTCGATCGGCCGACCGTGCCGCAGCCGGTCGCAGAAGATCGAGATGACGCCGGAATAGGGAGACTTCGGGTCCTGGCGCGGGCCGTAGACATTGAACAGGCGCAGGCCGACGGTCGGGACGCCGAAGGCTTCGGCGGCAACGCGAGCGTGCAGCTCGCAGCCCAGCTTGTCGGCGCCGTAGGGCGAGCGCGGCTTGGCCGGCGCGTCCTCGCGGATCGGCAAGTCGGCGCAGTCGCCGTAGATTGCCGCCGACGAGGCGTAGACGACCGGGATCGCGCCGGATCGCCCGGCGCGGCGGGCGGCGTCGAATACCGTGATCGCGCCGGTAAGATTGGTGCGATGGGTGCCCAGCCAGTCGCCGATGCTGCGCTCGACCGACGCGACGGCCGCCAGATGAAAGCAGCCGGCGACCCCCTCCATCGCCGCTGCGACGGTCGCCGCGTCGGCGACGTCGCCGCGCACGATCTCGGCCTGCGGCGGCACGTTCTCCACCTTGCCGGTCGACAGATCGTCGAGAATGCGGACCGCGTCGCCGCGGCGCAGCAGCGCCTCGCAGAGATGAGAGCCGATGAAACCGCAGCCGCCGGTCACCAGAAAGACCGCCATTCCGGCCTCACGCCGCGTTTGCCGCCGACCCTGTGATCGGCCGCGATGTCAATAAACGCGAAAGGTTAAAAAAAGTCCGTGCGACACGGAGCGGAGCTGGTGGGCGCGGTTGGGATTGAACCAACGACCCCTGCCGTGTGAAGACAGTGCTCTCCCACTGAGCTACGCGCCCGCCCGATGGCCGCG
>DATJUL010000489.1:0-3767 GCA_035502295.1 Allostellaceae bacterium
CGGGTCGCCGCGATAGACGCCGTTGTTGTTGAAGATGACCGTCGTGACCGGCAAGTCGTAGCGGCAGATCGTCTCCACCTCCATGCCGCTGAAGCCGAACGCGCTGTCGCCCTCGATCGCGACGACCGGCCGCCCCGTCACCGCGGCGGCGCCGATCGCATAGCCCATGCCGATCCCCATGACGCCCCAGGTGCCGCTGTCGAGGCGGTGGCGCGGCAGCGACATGTCGATGATGTTGCGGCCGAAATCCAATGTGTTGGCGCCCTCGTTGACGATGTAGACATCGGGGTGGGCGGCGAGCGCGTTGCGCACCGCGCGCAGCGCCGAGGAAAAATTCATCGGCGCGGGGTCGGCGTTGAGCCGCGCCGCCATGCGCTCGATGTTCTGCTGCTTGCGCTTGCCGATTTCGTCCGTCCACGCCGCCTGGCGCCGCACCTGCCCCGGTTTCATCGCGGCGTTGAGTGCGGCAAACGCTGACTTGATGTCGCCGACAAGCGGCGCGGCGACAGCGCGGTTGCTGTCGATCTCGTTGGGCGAGATGTCGATCTGCACGAGGCGCGTCGCCTCGTTCCACAACGGCGCGCGGCCGTGCGACAAGAGCCAGTTGAGCCGCGCGCCCGCCACCAGCACGACATCGGCGTTGCCGATCGCATAGGAGCGCGCCGCGGCGGCCGATTGCGGGTGGTCGTCGGGCAGGAGGCCCTTCGCCATCGACATCGGCAGAAACGGCATCCCGGTCGCTTCGAGAAAGGCGCGGATTTCGCCTTCGGCGCGGGCATAGGCGGCGCCCTTGCCGAGGATCGCCAGCGGCCGCTCGGCCTTGGCCAACAGATCGAGCGCGCGGGCGACGGATTCCGGCGCGGGCGGCGCGCCGGGCGCCGCATCGACGACCTTGACCAGCGACTTGCGCCCGGCCGCGGCATCGAGCGCCGACCCCAGGACCTCGGCGGTCAGGTCGAGATAGACGCCGCCCGGCCGGCCCGAAACGGCGGCGCGGATCGCCCGCGCGACGCCGGTGCCGATGTCCTGCGGCCGGTTGACGCGGTAGGCCGCCTTGGCGTAGGGGCGGGCGGCCGCGAGTTGGTCGAGTTCCTCGTAATCGCCCTGTTCCAGATCGACGATCGCGCGGTCGGAGGAGCCGCTGACGAGGATCATCGGAAAGCAGTTCGTCGTCGCGTTGGCGAGCGCGACCATGCCGTTGAGAAACCCCGGCGCCGAGACGGTCATGCAGATGCCCGGCTGCTGCGTCAGATAGCCGGCGATCGCCGCGGCGTTGCCGGCCGACTGCTCGTGGCGGAAGCCGAGATAGCGGATGCCCTCCGCCTGCGCCAGGCGCAGCAAATCGGTGATCGGGATGCCGGCCACCCCGAAAATCGTATCGACCCCGTTCAGCTTCAGCGCCTCGACGACAAGGTGAAAGCCGTCGGTCAATTCTTGGTCGCTCATCTCGCCCACCCTTCCGGTTGTGCCGCAGGGTCTAGCGAGCCTCGCCCCCGGCCGTCAACGGCGCCGCCGGTCCGCCCGGCGCGAGCCTGCCCCGCTGCGCTTTATCGAGCGGCCGCGCGCGTTATTCCGAAGCTCGAACCGGTCGCCCGACCGCGATATCTCGCTCGGCACGGACCCTTGTCTGCGCGACCGCGCGACCCGCGGGCGGACCGCCGCGGAGGCGCTGCGCGAGGCCCTGCGTTCTTACACCTGAAGGCTCGATGCTGACCGACCGACGCACAATCGTCGGCGCCCTTGACGTGCACATAAAGGGAATATAGATAACCGGGATGCGATGCCGGTGCCGGCGCAACTTCCCTGCTTTTTTCGCGAAAATTCCCTGTTCTGAGGGAATTTCGCAGACCGGTTGCTTCAGCAGCCGTGATCGCGGGCAAAATCGGCTATCGATATCACGCTAAAGGGACATCTTTATGGTCACCCCAATTCCGCCAGCCTCGGGAGGACCTCTTTTGAGAACAGCGTCAGGTTGCTGACGGTGTCGTCGTGGCTGATCAGGCCGCCCTGGCCCATCATCAGGAGGTGGCCGAAGCCGCCGACGTGGTCGTAGAACGCGCGCAATTGATCCCACACGTCGTCCGGGGTGCCGGCGAAGACGAGGCCGGCGTCGATCGCCTCTTCGACCGCGATCGTGCGGGCGTTGATCGGGCGGCCGTCCCTGGTCTGCACACGGGTCGCGCGCGCCGGCCCGGCGGCGCCGGCCTTCAAGACGCCGGCATTGGCGGCGGCCGACAGGTAGCCGGGCGGGTTGGCAAATTGCGGCGCGACGATGCCCGAGGTGCGGCTGTAGCCGAGGATCTGGTCGGCCCGCTTCCAGCCCTCCGCGCGCGTCTGGCCGACGCCGATCAGCGCCATATAGGCGAGCTTGTCGAGGCTCGGCTCGCGCCCCGCCGCCGCGGCGCTCTTGCGGTAGGCCTGAAAGATCGCCGGCGTCCGCACCCAGCCGGTGTTCAAGACGCCGATCGTGATGCCGCGCGCGGCGGCCTCGCTGGCGCTGCCCTCGCTGCCGACCGGCGTCCACACCGGCGGGTGCGGCTCCTGCCACGGCCGCGGCCAGACATTGACCGAGCGATACTGGAAATGCGTCCCCTCCCAGTTGAACGGGCCGTCATGGCTGGTCATCGCCTTGAGGATCAGGTCGTGCGCCTCCCAGAAGCGCTCGGACAGTTCGACCGGGTTGGTATTGGCCGGCGCAATCTCGAACGGCACGCCCTTGACAAACCCCATGTCCAGGCGGCCGCGCGAGATCACGTCGATGATCGAATATTCCTCGGCGACGCGGATCGGATCGTTGCGGTTGCCGATCGGCATGCCGAGCGCCAGCAGGCGCACCTTTTTCGTCTCGCGCGCGAGGATCGCCATCGGGATCGTGCACACCGAATCGGCGCAGGTCGCCGTCGCATGGTGCTCGTTGGTCATGATGTTGATGCCGAGTTCGTCGCACAGCGCCCACTCGTCGAGATAGCGGTGGTAGAGGTCGGCGCCCACTTTCGGGTCATAGAGCCGGTTCGGCACCAGCACGCGATACGTGTCGGTCAAGTGCGGCCACGCCGGGTGGTAGGCCATCTCGCTGAAATGCCAAGTCCGCATCATTGCTGGTTCTCCTCCATTCCCGCCTCGTCATTGCGAGCGCAGCGCAGCAATCCCGGTCGATCAGGGATTCGCTCTCCGGGATTGCTTCGTCGTTTTGCTCCTCGCAATGACCGTTTTCATTGGTTGGTCGCCGCAAAGCGTTCGATCAAGGCGGCGACCCGGTCGGGCTGCTCGATCTGCGGATGGTGCGCCGCGCCGGCGACCAGCTCGAAACGGGCATCGGGCAGCGCGGCGGCGAGGCGCTCGCCGTAAGCCGGCGCGACGATGCCGTCCTCTTCGCCCCAGATGACGAGCGCCGGCCGCGCGATCCGGTGCAGCCAATGAAGGAGCGCCGGGTTGTGCATGTACGGCTTCCAGCCGTAGAGCGCCATCGCCTCGCGGTCGCGCGCGACCCCCAGCAGCTCGGCCTCGTCAAGCTGCGCATAATCGGGCACGGCGCCGGCCGCATCGACAAAGCTGCGCCGCAGCACCTCGTCGGCCGGGAGCGCGTAGACATCGGCGATGTCGCGTTCCTCGCGTCCGCCGAACTTGACGCCGAGCGCATCGATCAGCACGAGCCGGCCGATACGGGACGTCGAACGCACCGCCGTCTCCAGCGCCACCCAGCCGCCGAACGAGGCGCCGACCAGCGTCGCATCGCCGAGATCGAGGCGGTCCAAGAGATCGAGGCA
>DATJUL010000490.1:0-8639 GCA_035502295.1 Allostellaceae bacterium
CAAGCAGGCGCCAAGCTACGGCATCGTCGGCAAGGATGTGCCGCTCTTGGTCGAGGTCGAGGACGTGCCGCTGCCGGCGGGCGGCGCCGCGAACGGCGAGACGCATCTCAGGTGGCGCAAGGACGGCGGGCCGGCGCATGACGAGATCGTGCCGATCGACCGCGCCGTGCGGCTCAGCGTGCCGATCGACCATGGCGGGCCGAATGTGCTCGAACTGTCGGTCAACCCCGGCCCTTATTCGCTCACCCCCGTCAACAAGCATGCGGTCGTCGTGATCCACGGCGTGCGCGACCGGCTGAAGGTGCTGCTGGTTTCGGGCGAGCCGCATGCCGGCGAGCGGGTGTGGCGCAACATCCTGAAATCCGATCCCTCGGTCGATCTCGTGCATTTCACGATCCTGCGGCCGCCGGAAAAGCAGGACGGCACGCCGATCCGCGAACTGTCGCTGATCGCCTTTCCGATCCAGGAGCTGTTCGACCTGAAGCTGCACGATTTCGACCTGATCATCTTCGACCGCTACGCCCGGCGCGGCATCATCCCGCGCGCCTATCTCGAAAATGTCGTGCGCTATGTCGAGAACGGCGGCGCCTTGCTGGTTGCCTCCGGTCCCGATTTCGCCACGCCGGCGAGCCTCTACCGCACGCCGCTCGGCGAGATTCTGCCGGCCGAGCCGACCGGCGATGTCGATGAAGAGGGTTTCAAGCCGCAATTGACCGCGCTCGGCCGGCGCCATCCCGTCACCGAGGACCTGCCCGGCGCCGGTAAGCCCGGCGATCTGCCAAGCTGGGGCCGTTGGTTCTGCCAGGTCGACGCGGTCGTCCATCGCGGCACCGTCGTCATGAAGGGCGACCACGGCGCGCCGCTCCTCGTGCTCGACCAGGTCGGCAAGGGGCGCGTCGCGCAGCTGTTGTCGGATCAAATGTGGCTGTGGGCCCGCGGCTTCGAAGGCGGCGGTCCGCAGGCCGAACTGCTGCGGCGCCTCGTCTACTGGCTGATGAAAGAGCCTGCGCTCGAAGCCAACGCGCTGCGCGCCGCGATCGACGGCGACCGGCTCACGGTGAGGCGGCAATCGCTCGAACCCGACAACACCCCGGTCACCGTCGCGGCGCCCGACGGCACGACGACCAGGCTGCGGTTGACGCCGCAGCACGGCGGGCGAAGCGTCGGCGAGATGACGATCTCGCAGATGGGCCTCTATCATATCCGCGACGATGCGGGCCAGGTCGCGCTGGCCGCCGCCGGACCCTTGAACCCGGTCGAATTCGCCGATGTGCGCACGACGGCCAAAATTCTCGGGCCGCTCGCTCGCGCCACCGGCGGCCGCGTGTTCTGGGCGGGCAACGGCAAGATTCCCGAGGTGCGGCGCGTCTCGCCCGGCCGCACCGCCTCCGGCGCGGGATGGATGGGGGTGCGCGAAAACGGCGATTATGTCGTGACCGGTTTTCGCGAAACTCCGTTGTTGCCGGCGCTCGCCGCGCTCTTCCTGGCGCTCGGCCTGATGCTCGCCGCCTGGCGCCGCGAGGGACGGTGAGACTTCCCGCGCAGTTCCGGCCAGGTCAAGCGGTGTTCGCGGGGCGCGTTCCGTGCGGCATTCGCCGCTTACGCCAGGAGTTCCGCGCGGCGTCAACGAATGCGCGCAGCGGAGCGGTGAGCTTCCATGAGGAGGAATCGCGTATCTCGTCGAGCTGACGGACAAGCGAGGCATTGGTCGCACGCAACGCTTCGGCATCCCGGTACGCAGCGTCGGAAGTCTGACTATCCACTGTTGCCAGGATCGCCTTCCAGCTTGCCGCCGCCTGGGTCGGGTCATCGCAACGGTCCATATGGACGATGAACTCTAACGAATTGGGTTCAGTATCGAAGAATGCGCGACAGGCAAAGCCAACCAGGCCGAGTTCGGCCAGCCGAGCCATCAGGCTCGTGAACGAGGCCGGGGTGAACACCCAGCAATGGACATCATGGTATCCGCCATGATCGCGCGCATCGGCGGCAATGCCGAGCGCGCCCTCAAATGTGTACGACAACTTTCGGTCGATGATCTCTCCCCGCCACGCCCGGATCACGTCGACTTCGCCGACTTCGAGACAGAAATCGAGGATCGAATGCGGCAATGGCCTGCGCGCCTTCACACACCAGGCATTTACCACATCGGCGAGTCGGGTTTCGCTTCTCCAGAAATCGAACGTGTAGCGGCGATCCGGTATGACAAGCCGCACCTGTCCCGCGGCGGCAAGCACGTCACGGATTTCCGCAAGCCAGGTGATCAGATCGGGGACGTGTTCAATGACATGAGACGCGATGACATAGTCGACCGTCCTGCCCACTGCTTCGACCAAGGTCTTGTCACCCCACACCGCATCGACCTCGGCCAAATCCGCAACCGAGACATGGGGATCGGCGGCATACTTGGCGCGGAGTGCCGAGGTGTCGGCGTGATCGACATAAAACACCTGCCCGTCGGCGCGGCGGACCAGCGGATGGTCGAGGGGACCGATCTCGATTCCGCTGAGGGTGCGGAGGTCGAGACCAGACAGGATTTTTTCGGTTCTGGTGATCGGCAGGTCGATAACTGAACCTCACGTTCCCGAGGGCATTGGCTGCGGCCGGACCGCGGTCCTGGGCAAGAGCAGGCGGGGGTGCCTGCGAGGCTCAGCGCCCGCGGCCGATCCTACTGAACGCGATCTTTCTGTAAAGCCGGTTATGCGCCTGACGACCGCGATATTCCCTAATCGAAGGTCAGGACGGTGCGGGCAACCTCGCCCGCCTTCATCGCGCGGAAGGCGTCGTTGATATCGCCGAGCCGGCCGCGTTTGGTGACCATGAAATCGAGGTCGAGCCGGCCCTGCCGATAGAAATCGAGATACATCGGGATGTCGTAGCGGAAGCGGTTGCCGCCCATGCGCGAGGTCTGCACCCTGCATTCCGGGCGGATCGCCATCCACGGAAACTCGATCGTCGCATCGGGCGGCAAGACCCCGACGATCGTCGCGGTGCCGCGGATCGCCAGGCTCTCGATCGCCTGCCGGCACAGCGTCGCAAGACCGACCGCCTCGAACGCGTGATCGACCCCGGCGCCGCCGGTCAGCGCGCGCACCGCTTTCACCGGATCGTCCTCGGTCGCATTGACAAAGTCGGTGGCACCGGCGCGCTTCGCCATCTCCTCCTTCTGGGCAAACTGATCGACCGCGATGATGCGTCGCGCGCCGCCAATCCGCGCGCCCTGGATGATCGCCAGCCCGACGCCGCCGCAGCCGAACACCGCGACCGTCTGCCCGGCCTGGAGCCCCGAGCTGCGCAGCGCGGCGCCGACCCCGGTCAGGACGCCGCAGCCGACCAGCGCCGCGCGGTCGAGCGGCAGATCGGGGTCGATGCGCACGAGCGAGTTTTCGTGCAGCAGCATCTTTTCGGCATAGCTCGAAATGTTGATGAACTGGCGCACCGGCTGGCCATGCTGCGACAGCCGCGGCGGCGCACCGGGGGCCCGCGCGACGAAGCCGCCGGTGCACAGGTTGGGGTGACCCGACAGGCATTCTTGGCACTGGCCGCAGAACCCGGAGAGGCAGGCGACGACATGATCGCCGACGCGCACGCTCGTCACCGCGTCGCCAACCGCCTCGACGATTCCGGCGCCCTCGTGGCCCAACACGATCGGCCGGTCGAGCGGGAAGCGGCCGTTGCCATCGACGACATGCAGATCGCTGTGGCAGACCCCGGTCGCGACCGTGCGAACCAAGACCTCGCGCGGCTGCGGCCGGTCGATATCAATCGCCTCGATCGTCAGGTTCTCATGCACCTTGCGGAAGACCGCAGCGTCGATCGGCATCGCATCCTCCTCCTCGATCGAGGCGAGGATTTGCCGATCGCGACGGCGGGTCAAGCCGACTTCCAGAGAATTCGTGCGTGCGCTATCTCTTCCGCGGCGTCGCCGCCGCCGGGGCGCCCTCGGTGCCGACGCTGCTCGCCGCGCCGCTGTAATAAGGGGACGAAACGATGCAGACCGGCACATACCGCTTTCCGCCGATGGACAGCGTCGTCTACGGGCAGCCGTTTGCCGCGGCCCTCGCCGAACAGGTCGAGGCAGCGGGTGCGCATTCGGTCTTTCTGCTGGCAAGCGGCACGATCGCGCGCGAAACCGGCATGATCGGCGACATCGGCCGCGCGCTGGGCAACCGCCTGGCCGGCGTCTTTGCGCAGATCGGCGCGCATACGCCGCGCAACGATGTCGTCGCGGCGGCGGGTGCGGCGCGCGCGGCCGGCGCCGACCTGATCGCGACGCTGGGCGGCGGCTCGGTCACCGATGCGGCCAAGATGGTCGCGTTCTGCCTCGGCAACGACATCGACGACCCCGCGCGGCTCGACGATTACCGCGTCCGCGTCGCCGCCGACGGCGCGGTCGCGCGCGCCGCCGCAAAGCCGCCTTCGCTGCGCACCGTGGCGATCCCGACGACACTGTCGGCCGGCGAATACACCGCCTCGGCCGGCTGCACCGACACCGCGCGCGGCGTCAAGGAAAGCTTTGCCCACCCGCTGATGATGCCGAAGAACGTGCTGCTCGACCCGCGCGCGACGGTGCACACGCCGGAATGGCTGTTCCTGTCCACCGGCATCCGCGCCGTCGACCACGCGGTCGAGGACATCTGCTCGCCCGAGTGCCAGCCGATCTCGGAGGGCGCATCCTATCATGCGCTGAAACTGCTCGGCCGCGGTCTTGCCGGCGTCAAGGCCGACCCGCTCGATCTCGACGCCAGGCTCGATTGCCAGCTCGGCGCCTGGCTGTCGATGGTCGGCTCGCAGACCGGCGTGCCGAAGGGCGCCAGCCACGGCATCGGCCATGTGCTGGGCGGCACCGCGCAGGTGCCGCACGGCTACACCTCGTGCGTGATGCTGCCGCCTGTGCTGCGTTTCAACGCCGCCGTCAACGCCGACCGCCAGGCGCTGGTCAGCGAGGCACTCGGCCGGCCGGGCGTGCCGGCCGCCGACGCCGTCGCCGCGCTGATCGCCGGGCTCGGCCTGCCGCAGCGGCTGCGCGATGTCGGCGTCAAGCCCGAACAGCTCGACCGCATCGCGGAATTGTCGATGCACGACCGCTGGGTCCACACCAACCCACGCACGATCGATGGCCCCGCCGTCGTGCGCGAATTGCTTGACGAGGCGTGGTGACGGACTTGCATCTTTGCATCGATATGCGTAAATGCTGGCTTGATGCGTACGACCGTCGATATCCCGGAAGACCTGCTGCGCCGCGCCAAATCCGAGGCGGCACTGCACGGCCGCAAGCTGAAGGATCTGATCGAGCAGGGCTTGCGCATGGTACTCGCCACGCCGCCGGCCGGCGGCGCACCGCCGCCCTCCGCGCCGCCAAAAAAACCCACCGCACACGACGTTCTGAAAGACCTGATATTCGAGGATGTCGATTGCCCTTCGGACCTCGCCAGCAATCCGAAATACCTTGACGGTTTCGGCCGATGAGGTCCGGTATCCTGCTGGATACGGGACCGATCGTGGCGTTTCTCTACGGGCGAGAGCGGGACCATGAGTGGGCCGTCGAACAATTCTCGACCCTCGACCCGCCCTTCATTTCGTGTGAGCCGGTATTGACCGAAGCCTGTTTTCTCGTCGCGCGCAACGGTCAGCCGCCGGCGCGCGTCCTCGAATTGCTGACCCGCAGCGTCGTCCGCATCGGCCTCGAAGTCCAGGAAGAACTCCGGGCTGTGCGGATGCTGGTTGAGCGCTATGCGAGCGTGCCGATGTCGCTGGCCGACGCCTGCTTGGTGCGGCTGGCGGAGCTGACCGGCTTGCCGATCTGCACGCTTGACTCCGATTTCGCGATCTATCGCGCGCACGGACGCCGACCGTTGACGCTGATCTCGCCCGGCGCGCATCATCTGCATGAGCCTTGAGCAAAGGAGGCCTGCGATGAAGTTGAACGGCGCCACGATCCCCGACGCGATCGTGCAGCGCGTTGTCGCGCGGCGCGGCGGCGAGCATTGCTACGCCGATCTCGACCCGGCGACGACCGCGCTTGTCGTCATCGACCTGCAGCATGCCTTCATGGACGAAGCCGTCGGCCACGCCGTCGTGCCGGCGGCGATCGACATCGTGCCGGCCGTCAACCGGCTGGCAGAAGCGGTGCGGCAGGCGGGAGGCGGCGTCTTCTGGGTACGCATGGCGCATGACGACAACTGCCTCGACGCCTGGTCATGCGCCCTCGACATGTTGACCCCGGCGATGCGGCAGAAGCGCATCGATGCGCTGACCGCGGGATCGAAAGGGCACAGCCTGTGGCCCGATCTCGACGTGCGACCGCAGGACGGAATTGTCGAGAAATACCGCTACAGCGGCTTTCTGCCGGGGACGTCCGATCTCGCCGACCGGTTGCGGGCCCGCGGCTTCGACACGGTGCTGATCACCGGGACGCTGACCAATGTATGCTGCGAGAGTTCGGCGCGCGACGCGTCGATGCTGAACTTCCGCACGATCATGGTCAGCGACGGCAATGCCGCCATGACCCAGGCCGAGCACGACGCGGCGCTGACCGCGTTTTACAATGTGTTCGGCGATGTCATGGACACCGACATGCTGGTCGCCGCGCTGTCCCGCACCCGGAAAGCCGCCGCCGACTGACGGCTCACGCCGCTTTTTCCAGTTCCCGCAGGATCGCGTCGCCCATCTCGCGGGTCGCGAGGCGCGAGGTGCTGGGCGGCGCGATGTCGGCGGTGCGCGCCCCGGCGGCAAGCGCCCGTCGCACCGCGCCCTCGATGAGGTCGGCCGCGTCGCCCTGGTCGAACGAATAGCGCAGCATCATCGCGAACGACAGGATTGCGGCGAGCGGGTTGGCGACGCCCTGGCCCGCGATGTCGGGCGCGCTGCCGTGCACCGGCTCGTAGAGCGCGCGCCGCCGGCCTGAGGCATCCGGCGCGCCGAGCGAGGCCGACGGCAGCATGCCGAGCGATCCGGTCAGCATCGCGGCGCAATCCGACAGGATGTCGCCGAAGATGTTGCTGGTCACGATGACATCGAACTGCTTCGGGGCACGCACGAGCTGCATCGCGCAATTATCGGCGTACATGAACGACAATTCGACATCGGGGTAATCGGCCTGCACGCGGCGCGCGACCTCGCGCCACAACACGCCCGATTCCATGACATTGGCCTTGTCGACTTCGCAGAGGCGCCGCTGGCGCCGGCGCGAGAGGTCGAAACTGGCGCGCACGACGCGCTCGATCTCGGCCTCGGTATAGACCTCGGTGTTGACGCCGCGCCGGGTGCCGTCGGGCATGGTTTCGATGCCGCGCGGCCGGCCGAAATAGATGCCGCCGGTGAGTTCGCGCACAATCATCAGGTCGAGGCCGGCAACGAGATCGCGCTTCAAGGCCGAGGCGTCGGCCAATGCCTCGAACACGACGGCCGGGCGCAGATTGGCGAACAGGTCCATCTCCTTGCGCAGGCGGAGGAGGCCGCGCTCGGGCTGCAATTCGAACGGCAGCGATTCCCATTTCGGCCCGCCGACCGAACCGAACAGCACAGCATCGACCGCCATCGCCGCGGCCAGCGTCGCGTCGGTCAGGGGGGTGCCGGCGGCGTCATAGGCGGCGCCGCCGACGAGACCCTCCGACACATCAAAGCGCGCGATGTTGCGGCGATCGCAGAATTCGGCGACGCGCATGACCTCGCCCATGATTTCGCGGCCGATGCCGTCGCCCGGCAGCACGAGCACTTTGCGGTTGGAACCGCCGCTTTGCGCCATGGCTTACGCTCCGGCCTCGGTCATGCCGAACAGCCACGGGCGCGCGGCCCGCGCCTGTTGCTCGTAGGCGGCGATGTCGGCGCCCTTCTGCTCGGTCAGGCCGATATCGTCGAGGCCATTCAGCAGGCAATGCTTGCGGAACGGATCGATGTCGAAATGCACCTTTTCCCCATCGGGACGCGAGACCGTCTGGCTGTCGAGATCGATCGTCATGACGGCGTTGGCGCCTTTCTTGGCATCCTCCATCAATTCGTCGACGATCTCCTTGGGCAGCGCGATCGGCAACAGGCCGTTCTTGAAGCAGTTGTTGTAAAAGATATCGGCAAAGCTGGGCGCGATGACGCAGCTTATGCCGAAATCGATGAGCGCCCACGGCGCATGCTCGCGCGACGAACCGCAGCCGAAATTGTCGCCCGCGACGAGGATCTTGGCGTTGCGATAGGGGCCCTGGTTCAACACGAAATCCGGGTTTTCCGAGCCGTCCTGGCGGAAGCGGATCTCCTGAAACAGCCATTGCGCCAGGCCGGTGCGCTTGATCGTCTTCAGGTAGACCGCGGGGTAGATTTTGTCGGTATCGACATTGATCATCGGCAGCGGCGCCGCCACCCCGGTCAATTGCGTGAATTTTTCCATCGGATTTCCTCGGACAAGCTATGGCCGTGCCGGTTTCTCGGCGGGTTGCGGCTGCGGGATCACGATGATCTGCGGCGGCGGGGGCTGGGCCTGCCGCGTCGCCGTGATCGAGTTGGCAATGGCGCTGGTCTGCGCCGCCATTTCCGAGCGCATCGCATGAAATTCATCGGAAAGATGCGCCGGGATCGCGTTCACCGCCATCTCGATACGATCCATCCGCCCCTCGAGCCGGTTGAGCTGAAACCCCAGAAAGCTGAAC
>DATJUL010000491.1:0-3819 GCA_035502295.1 Allostellaceae bacterium
GGGGTCACGACAAGAGCTGTGCGTAGCTGTACGACATAGCAGAACATAGCAGAAACGGGGTTCTGCGGATCAGGCGGCCGCGCTGAATTTTTCCTTGGCCGCGCGGAGCGGCCGGAAGGTGCCTTTGGGCTGGGGTTCTCGCCCCCAATCGTAGATGCCGGTGAGGTTTATGTGCTCCCAGATCTGCGGCGAGATATGGCGGATCAGATCATCAGGCAGCTCGTGCCCCTCTGCTCGCAAGCTCTCGACGGCGCGCAAGAGATAGGCGGTGTTCCACAAGACGATGGCACTGACCACCAGGTTGAGGCCGGAGGCGCGGAAAGCCTGGCTCTCAAAGGAGCCGTCGCGGATTTCGCCGCGCTCGTGGAAGAACACCGCCCGGGCCAGCTTGTTGCCGGCTTCGCCCTTGTTCAGCCCGACCCAGCAGCGATCGCGCAGTTCCGGGCTTGAATACCACTCGATCATGAACAGGGTCCGCTCGATCCGGCCGATCTCGCGCAACGCGCGCGACACCACGTTCGCCTTCGGCAGGGCGGCGAGCTTCTTGGGTCAGAAGGCCCATTCGTGCGAAAACGTACGCTAGTGTATTGCACGCAATGTGGGGTTCAGGTTCAGAACCGGCGCGGCAGCTGGCCGAGTAGCGCCTTGAGACCGAGTTCGGCATCGCTCATTTCCATGATGCGGTCGATGGTGCCGGTGCGGATTTCGGCCGACAGGGCGAGGATCTCCGCGAGGAGGGGCATGAGGCGTTCGATCTTCTCGGCGAGCCGACCGATTTCGCGCTCCTCGGCGGGAGTGGGACGGTCTTGCCGCCATCGGCGTAGCTGCTCCTCGCAGAATCCGAGCCACTGCTGTTGTTCGCCATAGACTTGGTCGACGCGGTCGAGGGTGGCATCGTCGAGCACATGCGGCCGCATTCGCGTCTGGATCAGGATTTCTCGCTGTGCCGCCGCCTCCTCGACGCCGCCGTCGATCAGGCTGGCGATGAGGGGTAGTTGGCTGATGGGCTGCCAGTTGGCCTGCTCGGATGGGGGCATGGCTCACCTTTGCGGCAAGGGGGGAGGGGCGGTCATGCCGGCACGACATCGGCGCGACGCCGGGGCGACTGGAAGTAGCTGCCGCTGGCGATGACGTGCGCATGCGCAAGCGGCGAGACGCGAGCGAGATCCTCGTTGGCGACCTGCTGCCCGCCGGCGCGGAGCCCGGCGAGGATGTGGGTCATTTGCACTGTGTTCCAAACCAGCACGGCGTTGGAGAGCAGGCTCAGGCAGCTTGCCTTGTTCATGACCTCCTCGTAATCGCCCGAGCGGAGATCGCCTTGGTTGGCGAAGAAGATCCGCTTCGCGAGGAGGTGACGGAATTCGCCGCGGTTGAGCTGCAGCTGGATGGCCTGGCGGAGCGGCTCCTCATGAATGTAGCGCAGGATGTGAATGGTTTTGACCAGCCGGCCGAGATGGCTGAGGGCACTGGCGAGGCGGTCGGCGGCGGGCGCGTTGACGAGGCGCTGCATGACGACATGGGCCGGGGTCAGCCGGTCCTTGAGCGAGGCCGCGAGGCGGACGAGTTCGTCCCATTGCTCGGCGATCAGGTCGAGGTTGACGATGTTGCGGAACAGCGGCTGCAAGGCGCCGTAATCGGCGGCGCGATCAATCGCGCTCAGCACTTGGTCGGGAAGGTCCTTCAGCCGCGGCATGAACTGGATCCCGAGCAGGGCGCACACGCCGAAGAGGTGCTCGGTGAAGCCGTGGGTGTCGGAGGTATGCTCGCGGATCGGCAGGACGGTGTCGTTTTCGAGGATGCCGGCGAGCACGTAGCCCGCTTCGCGCGGCGTGCAGGCGATCACCCGCGTGGCGTAGACGCTGTGCTGGTCGGCGGTGTGGGTATAAAAGGCGAGCGCCCGGTCGTAATAGCCGAAATAGCGGGGGTAGAAGCCGCCGAGCAGGCCGTCGCGCTGGACCGCGAAGCGCTGCCCGTCGGAGGACGAGCGGCTGCCATCTCCCCAGATGCGGCTGAGCGGCAGATGATGGTGGTAATCGACGAGGATGGCGTTGGCCGCCTTGAGGGTTTCATCGCGCAGAAACCATCGCCTGGTGTCCTGCAGCATCTCCGCAGCGAGGTCGTCGACGCTCTGGCCCATCGCGGCGAGGCCGAGATTGGTGCCATGGGCGATCAGAGTAGCGAGCAGCGCGCGATAGGGCTGGCGCGGGTGCCAGGCCACATAGCCGGCGAGTGCCTGAAAAGCGCGGGTGAAGCCGCACCAGTCGTCGACGTCCTGCAGCACGTCCTCGATGCGCACACGGGGAAAGCTGGCGCGGAAGGTGTCGCGCAAGCGGCGCAACTCGCGTGAGACATGCAACGCATCCCGACGCTTGAGCTTGAGCCGGCCGTCGCGCACGCTGGCAAAGGGGTTGCGCGGCAGGCCTTCGGCCGCGGCCCGCGCCGCCCGCTCGAAATCGCCGACCAACCGGTCAAGAAAGTCGCGCGGCGCGGCGGGAAGGTCGAGCTGCCGATACGCACGGGGTCGGTGTTCCTACCAGTTGCGGCTGTCGTAGATCAGGTTCCAGAAGGAAACATGCTCGCGGCTTTCGCTGAGAAACAGGCCGCCGGCGCGCAACGCGCTCCGCATGGCGAACGCCAATGCCGTCTCCCAGATGCGGCGATCGATCTTGTCGTTCTCGACATAATAGGGCCGCCAGGCGGCCGGCACGAAGTCGCTCGGGTCTTCCGGCGTCAGCGGTCCGCGCGTGCCGGCGTCGAGGGCGCACGCGATCTCAATCGCCTGCAGCAGCTTCTCGCTGCCGGGCGCGGCCCGGAACGGCAGCTCGAAAAAGCTCGGCAGGTATTGGCGGAGCGTGCCGTAGCGGGACAGGATGGCAGGATGGCGTCGAGTTCACCGCGCTGTTCGAGCCGTTCGTAGGCGCGACAGGCCGCGGCGGCCTGCGCCAGGCGAGGCGCCTCGACCGCCTCGCGGAATGCAGCGACGGTCTGGTCGCCCTCGGCTTCGATCAGGGCATCGACCGCACCAAGCACGCGGCGCAGGCCGTCGCGAGCCTGCCGGCGCAGCAGCTTTCGCTGCTTCTCGACCGCATTGCGCGAGCGCCTTGCCAGGGCGGTCAGAAACAGGTCGCTCATCTCGACGACATGGTCGAGCAGTGTTTTGCGCGCTTCGAACAGATAGCAGGCGACGAGGGTATAGCGCTTGGCCGGTGCAAAGCGCCGCAGATCGCCGGCATCATAGCGGCGACCGAGCTCGCCAGCCTGACGCACGATCCGGGGGTCGAGATCATCGAGACCGGTCTGCGTGCCGAGCAGATCGCGGATCAGCCGCCAGCGATTGATGTCGGCCTTGATGACGCCGGCGTTGGGGGCCCGCGGATAATCCTTGAGCCGAAACAGGCTCGACCGGGCATCGCCGGGCGGCACTTCGAGCAGCAGATCGACCGCTTCCCTCAGTCGGCTCGGCAGGCGGCCGGCGACCGTCTCGAACAATTCGCCTGTGGCCTGTGCCACGACGGAATTGACGATGCGTTCGAGCGTGCCCGCCGCCGGCAGCACAATCTGCCAACGGCGCAGCGCATCTTCCGCCTGAGCAAGAAGTTCGGTGACGAGCCGGCCTTCAGCAGCGCCCTGCCGCAGCCACTCTCGCAACCTGGTGGCCGCGTCCTGGTCGAAGACCGTAAGGCCGAAGTAGTCGCGAAGGCGCCCGGCCTGCTCGCGCTCGGTCGGTTCGCGCTCCGGCGGGCCAAGGAAAAGCACCGGCGGTAGGTCGAGCTGGCGCGACAGGTGGTTGACGATGCGCAGCGGCGCCTGCCGGTAATC